>NZ_JBFUMG010000326.1:0-5101 GCF_054049495.1 Phyllobacterium sp. P5_D12
TGATGTCTGTTTATAAGGGTACCCGATGCTGCTTGCGTCATCGCCATTCAGTGAGATCCGCCTTGACCGGATGAGCCGCGCTTTTGGGTCGCACAATGCGTTGAAAGATGTGTCGCTGACGATCCGCAAGGGCGAATTTATCGCACTGCTCGGGCCGTCCGGTTGCGGCAAATCGACGGCGCTCAACTGCATTGCCGGACTGTTATCGACGACGGGTGGGGGCATTTTCATCGACGACAAGCGCATCGATACACTAAAGCCGGAGGATCGCGGCTTCGGCATGGTCTTCCAGAATTATGCGCTGTTTCCCCACATGACGGTGCGCCAAAATATCGGATTCGGCCTCAAGATGCGCAAGGTTGCCAAGGCGGAGATGGAAAAGCGTGTTGAAGAGGCGCTGAATCTAGTCCGCCTGCAAGGACAGGGACATAAATTGCCAGGGCAATTGTCGGGAGGCCAACAGCAGCGTGTTGCGATCGCACGCGCGATCGTCATTGAGCCGCCGCTGGTATTGATGGACGAACCACTATCCAACCTCGATGCGAAGTTGCGCCTTGAGATGCGCGCGGAAATTCGCCGCATCCACAATCAGCTTGGCGCCACCACTGTCTATGTCACCCATGATCAGGACGAGGCCTTGTCTTTGGCTGATCGCGTTGTGGTGCTGCGCGATGGTGAAATTCGTCAGGTGGGCGCGCCAAGCGATCTTTACGAACGACCCGACCACTTGGACGTCGCCGAATTCATGGGCTACCGCAACCGCCTGACCGGCAAGGTCGTCGGTACGGATGGCGATCGCACCAGCGTTGCCGTTGGCAAAGCCATGTTGACGGGGACTGCACGGGATAATTTGAAAGTCGGTGATAGCGCTGTTATCGCGGCCCGGGCCGACGACGTCGTTGCCGGCCAAAAGTCTGATAAAACCGTCGAGGCTGTTGTCGAGACCATCGAATATCGCGGGCGCGAATTCGTTGGAACGGCGCGCACGGCAGAGGGTCTGGAGCTCGTCTTTCATGCGCCGCAAACGGCCGAGCTTGGCAGTTCGATCTGGCTCTCCATCGATCCAGCGCGCGCGCTGGCTTTTGCGGCGTAACGGCAAATGGCGAGCATTATCTCAACCCCCTTCGACAATCGCATGTCGCTGCGGCAGCGGCTGGCGCTGCGGGGCATTGATGGTGTTACTCTCCTTGTCCTGCCCGCGGTACTCTTTCTTCTGGCTGTGTTCATTTATCCCTTCATCTACGGGTTGATTTTGTCATTTACCCCGGCGGAGGGAGGCGCCTTTGCCAACTATAGAAAATTCTTCTCCGATCCGTTTCTCTATGACACCATCCTGACCACGCTGTGGCTGGCTGTACCGGTGACGATCATCAGCATAGCAATCGCGCTACCGGTGGCTTTCCGTGTGCGGCTGATGACGCATCAACGGCTTCTAACAACCATTCTGGTCTTGCCAGTGACGCTCGGCACAGTGCTCGTTGCTGAAGGCCTGTTGAACTATCTGGGTCCACAGGGTTGGTTCAGCCGGACGTTAATGCTGCTTGGCGCAATCGACCGGCCACTCAAATTGACCAACAATTATTGGGGCGTTTTCGCGTCCCTGATCATCACCGGCTTTCCGTTCACGTTTCTGCTTACCCTGTCCTATGTCTCGGGCATCGATCCGGCACTGGAGCAGGCGGCAGCCACGCACGGCGCCAGGAGCTGGCAGCGCTTCCGTTATGTCATGCTGCCCCTGCTGATTCCCGGTCTTGCCATCGCCTTCTGTCTGTCGTTTGTCCAGGCCTTCGCCGTGTTCCCCTCAGCCATCCTGCTTGGCGCGCCAGCGGGACCGACGCGCGTCATCTCAATTGCCGCCTATCAGGCGGCCTTTGAGCAGTATGACTATTCCATGGCTTCAGCCATCGCGATGATCATGGCGGTGGTGCAATTGCTCATCGTCGTGGCGATCCTCGGTATCCGCAACATGTTCTATCGCGGCTCGACCGCGGGCGGAAAGGGCTGACAATGATCCGCGACACAACCATCGGTGCCAAAATCTGGATCACTGCTGTCTGGGCAGTCGTCGTCTTTTTTATCATCAATCTGGTGGCGATGATCGCCACCGTTATCATTTCTTCGTTCGGCACACGCTGGCTTGGCACATGGCTACCCGCTGGCTGGACAACGAAGTGGTACTTCACTGCGTGGTCGGAATTCCAGCTGAGCGACGTGCTCATCGTCACCTTTCAGATTGTCTTTACCGTTGTTGCTTTGTCTGGCCTCCTCGGAGTGACCGCTGCCTATGCGCTCGCACGCCGAGATTTTCCCGGCAAGAAACTGGTCATGCTGCTGTTCCTGCTGCCGCTACTGGTGCCGCCGATCACCTTCGGCATCCCGCTCGCCACGGTGCTGTATCAGGCTGGCGTCGGCGGCACTTTTTGTGGCGTTGTTCTTGCCAATCTGGTGCCGACGGTTCCCTTCGTGATCCTCGTCATGATACCGTTCATCGAACAGATCGATCCAAAGATTGAGGCGGCGGCGCGCGTGTTCGGCGCCGGAACATTCCAGCTGTTCAGACATGTGCTGTTGCCTATGCTGCTGCCGGGTATTCTGGCGGCCCTGCTGCTGGTTCTGGTGCGTACTGTAGCGATGTTCGAGCTGACATTCCTTACGGCGGGCCCGACCAGCCAAACACTTGTCGTCGCGCTTTACTATTCGGTCTTTGCTTCAGGTGTCCGCGCTGTGCAATCGATCGATGCGATGGCTGTCGTCTATATGGTCACGACGCTCGTCTGGTTGCTGGTCGCGTTGCGGTTTGTAAATCCGACGCAGATCGTAGCCCGCGCCAAACAGCAGCAGACCACCGCATAGAGCATTACATCGTGGCGCCGATCTGCCATGGCACGAACTCTGCATCGCCATAACCGAGTTCTTCGGATTTGCTGCGCTGGCCCGAGGCGATCTTGAGAATATGCTCGAAAATCTCTTTGCCCTTGTCCTCGATCGACACGCCGTCGAGCACATCGCCGCAATTGATGTCCATGTCCTCGATCATCTGGGTATACATCGGCGTATTGGTGGCAAGCTTGATCGAGGGCGTCGGCTTGCAGCCATAGGCCGAGCCGCGCCCTGTGGTGAAAGCGAGGATGTTGGCACCGCCCGCGACCTGTCCCGTTGCTGAAACCGGATCATAGCCAGGCGTGTCCATGAAAACGAGACCATGCGCCGTGACCGGCTCGGCATAACCATAAACCGCTTCAAGCGGTGTCGTGCCGGATTTGGCAACAGCCCCGAGAGACTTTTCCAGAATTGTGGTTAAGCCGCCAGCCTTGTTTCCGGGTGAGGGATTGTTGTTCATTTCCATCTTGTTGCGGGCCGTATAATCCTCCCACCAGGCGATGATCGATTGCAGGCGCTCGACAGCTTCCGGGTTGGAAGCGCGCTCGATGAGCAGATGCTCTGCTCCGTAAATCTCTGGTGTTTCCGATAGGATCGCAGTGCCGCCCTGCTGTACCAGAAGGTCGACGGCAGCGCCGAGCGCCGGGTTGGCGGTGATGCCGGAATAGCCGTCGGAACCGCCACACTGCAAAGCGAGCATGAGTTCTGATGCCGGAATGGTCTCCCGTTTTACATTGGCGGCGGTCGGCAGCATATCGCGCACGGCGGCAATGCCCGCCTCCATGGTCTTGCGCGTACCACCGACTTCCTGGATCGTCAGGCTGCGGAACGTGTCACTTTCGACGATATTATAGGCTTCTTTCCAGCGGCCGATCTGGAAACCTTCGCAACCCAGACCAACCATCAGCACAGCGGCAATGTTCGGATTGGACGCGTAGCCCCACTGGGTGCGCTTGAGGACTTCGTAGCCTTCGCCTTTGATGTCGAGCGCACAGCCGCCGCCATGCACCAGCGGAATAATGCCGTCGATCATCGGGTATTCGTCAAGCAGACCGGATTTCTGCACGGCCTCTGCGATGAAGCGCGCGACGGAAGCAGAACAGTTCACTGAGGTCAGTACGCCGATATAATTGCGCGTCCCGGCACGGCCATTAGCCCGGCGGAAACCTTCGAACGTTGCGCGCTGCTTTACGGGCAAAATGCCATTTGCAGGAACCAAGTGCGTTGCATCCGGTTCGCGAACAAAATTGCTGTAGTCCAGGTTGTGTTCGTGCACCCATTCCCCAGCTTCGATCCGCTTGGAAGCGGAGCCGATGATCTGGCCGAATTTGCGTACAGGTTCACCCGCTGCAATCAAGCGAGAAGCCAGCTTGTGGCCGCGCGGAACGCGACTTGCCACGGTTACCGCCTCGATGTGCTGACCAACCTGAAATGTATCAACAGCAACAATCACATTGTCGCTCGCGTGAAGACGCAAGTGTCGCGGTGCGGTAAGGGTATCCACGAAAATCTCCATTGGCCAATTGATATATTAATTGCTCCGGCAAACGTTTGCAATGTGTCAAGATGAAACAGCCAAGGCCATATCGATGGCGGCGGCTACAACATATGCGTGTGCTTTTTTCAGCCGTCGGGGACGGCTGCGTCTCAACTACAACTACGCAATCGTCTATAAACCGTAAGTTGCATTTTTTGACTAACTTGTTGAAATATTTAAAATTTTTCTTGAATTTTTAAACTTTCACTTGACGGAATCTCAGCGTGCAAATATAGCGAATTGCATAATTTGCCTTGTTTTTGCCCATTTTGATTCTGCCGATTTCAAAAAATCAATACAATTATAAGTTGTGTTTTTATCAMGACCGAATTTTTGAAAGACAGGTATTTAGTTGAAAACATATTGCGCGCGCTTTTCCGGCTTCGGCACGTCCCTTTTTAATTCGCTCATTTTGCTCGTGATCTTGCTTGCCTCAATCATGGCAACGGCTTCGGCGGCGGAGCTGAAGTTTAAAGACGTCAAGGCGTCGGATATGACCAGTGCCGCCACTGGTTCAACCAAGCGCGCCCTCTACAAGAACGCAGGCACTGTCGGCGGTCAAAATATAGATCTCGTGGCGAAGGCATCCACGGGAACGAGCGCCAATGATTTTTCGGTTCACGCAGATCTGAAAAAGCCGGGAATTGCTTCGATACCTGGCAAAGGCAGTGCCGAGATCTGGGC
>NZ_JBFUMG010000327.1:0-5088 GCF_054049495.1 Phyllobacterium sp. P5_D12
ATATTGCCGTCGTGCCAAAGCGTCGACATGTAGGGTGCGTCGCAATCCCCCGCGTCGACAGTCAGCGTCACGTAGCGTTTCTTCACGCCGTGCTGCTTCTCGCTTTCCAGCGCCGCCTTGCCAAGGAATTCCGGCTTTTCCCATTTGATAAAGCGTTCGAGCCCGCTTTGCAGCGGTGTGTAGTCCGTGGACAAGTCACCCTTCCACGCGCGGTAACCCTTTTCCAGACGCAGCGAATCGAGGGCGAACATGCCGAACGGCTTGATCCCGTATTTCTGCCCCGCCTCCCACACCGCGTCGAAGATTACCGCCGTATCGGCCACCTTGGCGTGCACCTCCCAGCCAAGTTCGCCGGCAAACGACACGCGCACCAATTGGCAATAGCGCCCGGCAATCTGTGTCGTCTGATGCGACAGCCAGGATTTTTCGAGATCGGCATCGCAGATATCGTGGAAAAGATCGCGCGCCTTCGGCCCCGTCACGATCTGGCACGAGAAGTCTTCGGTCACATTGCTGATGCTGATTGAACTGCCTTTCGGCAAATGATTGAGGAGCCAGTCGCGATCATGCCATTCGGCAACACCGGCGGTGATCAGAAAGAACACGTTCTCGTCGATTGCCATGATCGACATTTCAGTGACAACGCGGCCCTTGTCGTCGGAAAAGTAGCCAAGTCCGATACGTCCGGGTTTGGGAACGATACCAGTAATCAACGTCGACATCCATGCGCGCGCGCCCTCACCGCTTACCTTGAAGCGTGAGAAACCCGGCAAGTCTAGAATGCCGACAGCATCGCGCACCGCATGGCATTCTTCGCGAATACGCTGCTGCCAGGGTCCGTCGCGCAGGAATGTCTGTGTGGAGTCTTCGGACGTATCGTCGCCCGGTTGCGCATACCAGTTGGCCCGCTCCCAGCCGTTATAAGCCCCGAACTGCGCACCGAGCTTGGCGATGCGGTCATGGATCGGCGACAGCTTCTTGTTGCGACCCGCCGGCCATGTATGGCGCGGAAAGTGGATGGCGTATTCGTACCCGTAAACTTCAACACCCTTGGCGACACAATAGTCAGCATCGGTGAAAGCGGTGAACCGGCGCGGATCGCACGACCACATATCCCACTCCGTTGCGCCCTCCATCACCCATTCGGCGAGGACCTTGCCCGCCCCGCCGGCCTGCGCAATGCCGAAGGTGAAGACACAGGCGTCGAAAGCGTTGGGAACGCCCGGCATCGGGCCAATCAGCGGGTTGCCGTCGGGCGCGTAAGGGATCGGACCGTTGATGATCTTCGACAGGCCCGCCGTGCCAAGGATCGGAACGCGTGCGATGGCATCGTTCAGATACCATTCGAGCCGCTCCAGATCGTCAGGGAAAAGCTGGAAGGAGAAGTCGTCCGGCATCGGATCGTCGGAAGTCGCCCAATGCGCTCGGCAATTGCGCTCATAGGGCCCCAAATTCATGCCGTTCTTTTCCTGCCGGAGATAATATGAGGAGTCGACGTCGCGCAGCAGTGGCAGCTTCTGGCCATGTTCGCGCGACCACGCAGCGATTTCGGGGATTTCGTCAAACAGCAGATATTGATGGCTCATCACCATCATCGGCACGTCCCGGCCAAACATCCTGCCGATTTCCTGCGCGCGATATCCTGCAGCATTGACCACGTATTCGCAGCGAATGTCGCCCTGAGGCGTCGAGATGACCCATTCGTCATTCTCACGTCTCGCGCCCGTGACAGGGCAAAAACGGATGATCTTGGCGCCCAGATCACGCGCACCCTTGGCTAGAGCCTGCGTCAACTGCGCCGGATCGATATCGCCATCATTGGGATCGTAGAGCGCGCCTTCCAGCTCATGCGTCGCAATAAATGGATAGCGACCGTTGATCTCATCGGCCCCCAGCACATCGATATCCATGCCCTGATAGCGGCCCATGCTCTTCACACGCTGGAATTCGCGCATCCGCTCCTTGGTATGCGCCAGCCGCAGCGACCCGGTGACATGATAGTTCATGGGATAATCGACTTCGGCAGCCAGCCCGCGATAAAGTTCGGCCGAATAGCGCTGCATGTTCATCACTGACCACGAGGCCGAAAACGTCGGCACATTGCCCGCCGCATGCCATGTCGATCCCGATGTCAGCTCGTTCTTTTCGAGCAGCACGCAATCGGTCCAACCCGCTTTGGCGAGATGATAAAGCGACGAAACGCCAACCGCCCCGCCACCGATGATGACGACGCGCGCCGACGTTGGAAAATCAGACATATGCAGTCCCCTGTAGTCTTATGCGATTCGAATTATGGCCGTGCGATTTCGTCGAGGTACCACTGGATGTACCGCAGTTCATTGTATTCCATCGGCGCAATCGGACCCGGCACGAAGTAGTGCGAACGGACGCCGCGCGCCGTATGCTCGATGATCGTCTTGTCTTCGGCGGTCGTGACCTTCCACAGCCAAGTCAGCTTTTCGAGGTCGTAATCCTTGCCCTCTTCGGCATCGCCGCGCACCAGCCAGATCAATTCCATCTCACACGTATCGACGCTTTTCGGAATGAACCGATAGATCATGCCATGGTCCGGATAGCACACGAGGAAGCTCGTGCCGCCAAGATGGATCGAGGTAACGCCGCCATCGAACTCCGAGAAGCGCCCCATCAGTGGCCCGATGGGCGAACCGTCTTCGCTGCCACTGGAAACGCCGTCGTAGAGCGCATAGCGGAACGTATGAATTGTTTCCTGGCCGTGCGCCGAACTCTGCCAGTGGTCGCCGGTGGCAATGTCGATGCCAAGCGCACAGGTGCGCTGTTCCATGCGGGCATTCAGTTCAACGATCTTCTCGGCCGGCTGCTCCAGTGCATGGGTCTGCGAATATTCCGGGTGGGCCGGGCCGCAATGGTAGCATTCCACGTAGTTTTCGACGGCAAGCTTCCAGTTGGCATCGACAGGATAGGTTTCGCGGTGCGCGACCTTGGCGTCCGCCCAGCCATACTGACCGCACGTCGTACGCAGCGACTGTTCGATAATGGAAAAATCCAGTGGTTCGTCGGCAAAGCAGATGAAGATCAGTCCCTCGGCTACCCTTACGTGCAGCTTCTTCAAGCCATGGGCGCTGCGATCGAAATCCTTTGGCATCAGCCGCGCCGCGCGCAGACTGCCATCATTGGTGTATGTCCAGGCATGATAGGGACAGACGAAGAAGCGTGCATTCCCTTTCTGCTTGGTGCAGACCTCGGCGCCGCGATGGCGGCAAACATTCAAAAACGCGTGGATTGATCCGTCTTCGGTGCGTGAAACAATCACCGCCTCGCTGTCAATCTTGAAAAGCTCGAAATCTCCGGCATTGGGAATGATGCTGGCGTGTCCGATGCAGTGCCAATGACGCCGGAACACCCGCTCCATGTCACGCGCATAGACGTCCGGGTCCATGTAGAACGCACGAACAAGGCCGTGACCGGCTTTGTGCCCGGCGATCAGTTGATCGATCTTGTCCAGAGACGGCGCAATTTCCGCAAAGGCTTGGTCTGCACCCATTTCATTCTCCGAAAGATTGTTCCCGGACGCCCTGTTATTTTTGACCGCGTCGCAGTTTAGAATGATTCCGCATTGCGCCGCATTCAAGCGATCGTTACTCATAAAGACATGAATTATTCTCAAGCATCCAACTACGCGGTTTCCAGGCCATGATGTCGAAGCCTCGCATTCCGCCGCTCGGCTCGTTGCGGGCTTTCGAGGCGTCGGCGCGGCTGTTGAGCTTCCGGCTTGCTGGAGAGGAACTTGGCGTGACCCAATCCGCCATCAGCCACCGCATTGCCGAGCTTGAAACCATTCTCGGCGTGAAGCTGTTCGAACGCCTGCCGCGCGGCGTGTCCCTGACTGACGCCGGCACGCTCTACTATCCCTATATGCGCGATGCTTTCGAACGCATTGCGCGTGGTACGGCTCTGATAAATCGGATCGGCACGACCGACGACCTTGCTTTGGAAACCTATGCGACCTTCGCTATCCGCTGGCTGATCCCGCGCCTGACGGACTTCCGCAAGGTAAATCCCAATCTTGCGATCCGTATCGGCACCAGCCAACTGGATTGGGAGCTCAACATCGATAGCTCCGACATCGGCATCATCCACACCACCCGGCCGGAGCGGATGAACCTGCACTACCGCCTGTTGGTCAAGGCTGAGATGCGCCCTGTCTGCAGTCCGCAGGTAGCTGCACGGATCGAAGGAGACGCCGAAGCCAAAGCTCTCGCCAAAGTACCGCGCCTCGCGCTTTATACCTCCCCCGAGGATTGGGGCACGTGGCTCGAGGCGGCAGGCATCGCCGATACCGCTCAGGCAGTAACGTTGAAGTTCGATACCTATCTTGCCGCCCTGCAATCGGCTCTAGACGGACAGGGCCTCGCCGTCGCGCCGGACTTTCTGGTGGCTGACGATATCAAGGCTGGGCGGCTTGTCGCCCCGTTCCCACTGAAAGTTCCGCAGCCCGGCGCCTGGTACATGATCTGCCGCAAGGAGCGCGTCGGCGAAACCCGCATCCGCCAATTCGAGCGCTGGCTGGTCGAGCAGTTTGGTGGGGCTACTTCCGCTTGATTCCGATCGATCGGCCAACCCGCGCAGGTATTGGCAGCTTGGAGTGCGCTTGCTTGTAGAAGTCGAGCGTCGGCAAAATGTCATCGGGAAACGGCACAACCTTTGGGCCGTTCATATCCACATGCAGCGACATCACCTCTGCGGTCGCCGCCACCCAGCCATCCTGGTGCACGATCTCATTGTAAGTATGCAGACGCTTGGCATCGAAATCGATCAACTGGCTGGTGACCGTCACGATATGGTCGAGATGAATTTCCTGCACGTAGCAGATATGCACTTCGGCAGTATAGATCGTCAGCTTGCGTTCGGCGGCATATTTGGGGCCGAAACCCAATTCGGCAAGAAACTCATCGCCGCCCCGGTCGAAAACCACGTTGTAATATGCCATGTTCAGGTGGCCATTATAGTCGATCCACTCCTTCTCCATGGCAATGGGCGCGGACCGGTACAGTTGACCTTGCAAATTTTCGGCTGACATTCTGGGCTCCTGACTGGATGGCGCAACTA
>NZ_JBFUMG010000328.1:0-5085 GCF_054049495.1 Phyllobacterium sp. P5_D12
GCTTTGTCTCACCGCGAGCGTCAAATGCGACGCCAGCCCCGACAACCAGATCCTTAATGGTCCTCGACGCCACGACTTCGCCTGGAGCAGTGTGATCGAGGATCCGAGATGCAAGATGCACCGCGATCCCGCTCAAGTCATGGCCGCGCTTCACAAGCTTGAAGTCATTGAGGCGCAAGGCGATGGCAACATGATGGTCGGCGCAGCGAAATGGTCGGCCAAAGGCAAAGACGCCAAAGGCGGCGACCAGCCTTGGGGTGGAGTGGCAACCCATGTTTTTGAGAAGCAGGCTGACGCCAGCCTGAAACTTAGCGTACACACCTTTAACTGACGGTCACTTGCGGCCCGATAGACGGATAAATGCAGTTCTGACATTGGGTTCGGTTCTCTGGCGGAGCGTTACTGCGGCCAGCATCCAATCGCTCGGAAAAATTTCGCGGTCATCGGCCCGAGTTTGAAGACAATCGACCGGATCGGCGCAATTGGCCGCGGAGCGATCGCACTACGGCTGAATATTTTGGTTCATGTGGAACAGGTTATGAGGATCGTAAGTCCTTTTGACTTCCTGAAGCCGTGCATAGGTTTTCGTACCATATGCATCACGCACGAGATTGTCGCCCTCTCCAAGTCCGGGGAAGTTGAGGTACATCCGTCCCGTGGAATGGCGCTGCATTTCTTGCCAGACGTCGCGAACCCAACCGATGTTGATGTCGTCGTCGCCGACGTTGGACCAGATAGCGTCGAGGCTGAGCATGAAGGGCATGGATCGATCACCAAACGCGGTGGTATCGGCGGCAACACGCTGCACGGCACCACCGAATTTCCAGATCGAGGCATAGGTCATCTCGGAGGGACGGCTGGCCAGATGCGCGGTGATGGCCTGGATGACATCGTCGTCCAAGTTCCTAAGGTACGTCGATTTCCAGTAGCAGCGGTCCCGGCCCTTGGGAAATAACCCGTCATAGAGAGTCTGCAGGACGCGGTACGGCATCCTGCCGCTGAAATCGAGCAGTGGTTCTCCGAAGCTGCACAAGGGCTGCGTGACGCGCTCTCCTTGGTCGGCCGGACCGTCATAGACCGTGGCGAGTGCCAGGACACGTTTTCCCCAAGTCTCTTCGGGATAGGCTGGATCGTGGGGTATGGTGGAGAATTCGGCTAGCCCGCTCACCTCGTCTGGAGCCTTGGCCATGTAGTCGCGCCATTGCGGCAGGATTTCCTGGGCCCGTTCTTCAGGATAGGCGGGAGCGCAGAACATAATCTCGTCATCTATCGGGTGCAGACGGAACTCAAAGTTCACGACAACGCCAAAGTTGCCGCCGCCACCCTTCAGCGCCCACAGCAAGTCCGGGTTTTCGGTGTCGCTCGCGTGGAGCAGCCCGCCATCGGCGGTGACCACGTCGGCGGCAATGAAATTGTCGCAGCTGAGGCCCCGTGTGCCGCGGAGCCAGCCGATGCCGCCGGACAGCGTCAGGCCTGCCACACCTGTCATCGAGATGAGCCCCCCGGGTGTGGCGCGACCGAACGGCGTGGTTGCCGCGTCCACGTCTGCCCATGTGGCCCCGCCTTCAACACAAGCCCTATCCAGTCCAGGTGCTATCCGAACGGCATTCATGAGCGACATGTCGATCATCAGCCCGCCGTCGCAAACGGCATAGCCGGCAACGTTGTGTCCACCGCTGCGGACAGCGATAGCAAGGTCATGGACCCGCGCGTAGTTGACCGACGCCAAAACATCAGCAGCGTTGCGGCAGCGGGCAATCAGAGCTGGTCGGCTGTCGATCATCCCGTTCCACACGACACGGGCGTCGTCGTAGTCAGCATCTCCCGGCTCAAGCAGTTCTCCGTGCAATACGCTGCGGAGTTCGTCATGTGTCATCTCAGCTCCTCCTAGTTACAAGCAACCTAGCACCCCCTGACGTTCGGTACTAAAGTCGTAAACGCTGAAAGGCGGTCAATTCTGCCATGCCGGGACAAGACGGACGTATCAATGTTGCCATTCTCGCTGTGCCGGAAGTTACGGCTTCCGCGCTGTACGGCATGTTTGACCTGTTCTCTTCTCCCGGGCGCGACTTCCCCTTCATAGTAACGGGTTCAGCGGGGGAACAGCGCATGCGGCCCTACACAGTCGCCCGCACCAAGGACGGGTTCCAGGCCGCCAATGGCATCTGGGTAAAGCCCGACCACAATTTCAAAGACTGCCCGCAACCCGACATCGTGTGCATCCCGGATTTCTTCGTCAATCCCGGCGACAGTGTCAGCGGCATGTATGACCCTGAGGCGCAATGGCTTAAGCGATCCCACGAGGACGGCGCGATGATGGCCAGCGCCTGTTCGGGTGCGGTGCTTCTTGGCGAAGCCGGACTTCTCGCCGATTGCGAGGCGACAATACATTGGGGCTATGCTTCAACGCTCACCAACAACTATCCGGGTATCACGGTAAGAGTGGATCGGTCCTTGGTGTTGAGCGGCGAAGAGCAACGCATCATCATGGCGGGAGGCGGATCGAGCTGGCAGGATTTGGCACTTTATCTCATCGCGCGGTTTGTCGGTCTGAAGGAAGCCATGGAGGTCGCCAAGGTTTACATGCTTCAATGGCATGACATGGGCCAGCAACCATTTGCATCACTGACAACCTTTCGGCAGACCACCGATGCCGTGGTCAACAGATGCCAGGAATGGCTGGCGATGAACTACAAGACCCACGCCCCGGTTGCGGCGATGGCCGCATTGTCAGGCCTGCCAGAACGCTCGTTCATCCGCCGCTTCACGAAAGCAACGGGCATGAAACCCCTCGACTATGTGCACGCGCTGCGGCTCGAGGAAGCCAAGCAAATGCTGGAAACCACCGATCTGCCGATCGAAGCCATCGCCAACGAGGCCGGCTATGAGGATACGAGCTTCTTCGGCCGCCTGTTCCGCCGCAAGACAGGTTCGACCCCGGCCCACTATCGGTTGCGATTTGGTGCATTGCGTCAGGCGCTGAAGGACAATTAGAAGAGATGCGTTCTGAACTGCGTGTTTCTACCGAATTCCGGGAATTTAAAGGGCAAATAGTCTGAGGGCGGACAAATTGCGGCCGGATTACCGCCGCTTGTCTGGCAATCCAATCTTGGCGAGATCGGCAATTTCTCCATCGGTGATAGAGGTGTCGGGATGGTAGCTCAGGGTGCGCCAGCTAGCTTGGGTGATCGTGGGTTGAATTGCCAGAGGTTTGTTCACCATTTTTCAGGCTTCATCATCGCGGCCAACGCTTGGAAGACTGATCGCCGTGGTGAGATGCGCCACGGTGATGCAAAGGTCTGACTCTCAAAATAGCGACCGATTCTGCTGGTTTGCCGGCGACCTGCAGGGCCCATGCTTTGGAAAGGTTGAGATTGCTGTTTCTTCGCGGGTCCAGCGAGAGTGCCTTGTCGAGAATTTCCGCAGCCTGCAAGGGTGCCGGCCATCGTGAGAACTTCGCTCAGATCGCCGAACATCCGTGGGTCATGCGGTGTCATGGAGATTGGAAACTCCGCTTCCCGCAGTGTGCCTTTGAAATCGCGTTCCTGGCTCAGGACAAATGCAAAAGCCGACTGCTTGTACGCTGTTCTAACGGCGACAGATTGTCCTGTGCCATAGCTTCGCGCACGAGGCGACCCGCACGGGAAGTGTCACCGGGCAAAAACTTGGGGCCCTCCCTCAAACCTTTTGGGTGAACCAGACTGCCGGTGTGCCGACCACTCCCCCCTTTTGCATCGCCTTTGCCAAGTCCTCGAGCTTGGTGAAGGCCTGAGCTGCTTCCAGGGTTGCGAACTCGTGTGTCACAGTGACGTCGTTTGGGTTATCGGTGGCTTGGTACACTGCCTCAGCCGTAACACCATTTGCCTTCTGGACCGACGAAAAAGCATCATAGATCCCTCGCCAAGTCTTATAATCAGAGACCATATGCCTCACAAATACCGTTGTCATTTCGTCCTCCTTCGTTGCGTTTTCAATTGCCGTTTCGGCGCTAATCATTTGGTTTCTGAGATCTGCCGATGACGGCAAAGTCGAACACCTGCTGCGGAATTGTCCGTGCAGCTCACGGCTTGGGCTTGTGGACTATATCGCGCCCTTGTCATGAAGGCATCGGCGGAGCGCGTCAGACTGTCAGTCCCGCCTTGCGAAGGCCTTCAACGCGGCGCTCAAAGTCCACAGGATTCCGGAAGGGAAGGACGCGGCGGCGGCGCTCGATAGAGAAGGCGGGATTGAGCTGGAGTGCCTGCTCCCAGGCCCGTCGGCTTTCCTCAGGTCGTCCAAGGTGGCCATAGCAGGACGCGAGCAGGGCGTGGGCAATGTCCGACTGAGGGTTTCGCGCGAGCCGCTCCTTGAGCGCGGTAACCGCTTGCTCATAATCGGCGAGGGAAAAGTGCGCATCGGCGAGAAATTGGAGCAGGACTTCCGGGTAATGCGGGTCCAACTGCATCGAAACATCAAGCGTCTCGAGCGCGCCTGCTGGATCGCCGGAAAATATCTGGATATGGGCCATCAACATGAGGAGGTCGATTGAGTTTGGCGAAAGCGCAAGTCCTAGTTGCGCCTCTGCCCGGGCCCGGTCAAGGTCCCGGCTCCACATACAAGCCATACCCAATGCGAAGTGACCGTTGGGTTGTTGCTCGTCCATCGCCGCCGCTTGCTGTGCGAGCTCCAGCCCGGTCCGGAGTGAATTCTCAGGATCGGTGCTCCAGGCGTTGATGTAGTCAAGTACATGGGTGAAGGCGATGAGGGCGTGGGCCGCCGCATATGCCGGATCGATAGCGATGGCGGCCCCTGCCAAGTTGCGCGCCGCGATGTTTCCGGGCCAGGTGCAAGCCAAGCTCTGCTCGCGGCCGCGCAACAAGAATTCGTACGCCTCGACGCTCACCGCGCGCTCGCGGCCCAGCTGATCCCGTTCGCTAGCCGTGAGCTTGAGCTTGAGGGCAGACACGATTTCCTGCGTGAGCTCGTCCTGAACTGCGAAAATATCGGTGAGGTCGCGATCGAAACGGCTGGCCCAAACATGTCCGCCGCTCCTTGAATCGATCAACTGCGCTGTAACACGAACCCTGTTTCCCGCTTTGCGAACGC
>NZ_JBFUMG010000329.1:0-5053 GCF_054049495.1 Phyllobacterium sp. P5_D12
GCCTATGCCCGCAGCGCACATGGAAATACAGAAAAAGCCTCCCGCCTGGACGTGGACTCGTTTATGGAAAGCCTCGTTTATGATTATCAAGATACGGGCAAGGCTGTGACCCTGAGCGGAAAGAYTGAAACTGCAATCGTCACCCGGCCCCACGCCCTGCGCCGCATCTTTACCAACCTGATCGACAATGCCCTGAAATTCGGCGGAGACGCCGAAGTTTCTCTTGAAAAAGACCCTCAAGGGACAGTCATCGTCAAAGTGCTCGATCGTGGCCCGGGCATTCCGGAAGATCAACTTCAGGCAGTCCTCCAGCCATTTTTCAGGCTCGAACAGTCGCGGAACAGAGGAACCGGCGGCACAGGGCTCGGATTGGCAATCGCGCAGGAACTCACTCTCGCCATTGACGGGACGCTTAACCTTGCAAACCGACCCGGTGGAGGTCTTTCCGCAGAGATAACATTGCCTCAAACGTTCAAGCCGCACGCCTGAACGAACATACCAATCGAATTGGGAGGACACTCGTCTCAAACCTTGACCGCTCATTTGTATCTCAATGTACCGGCCTCGCCTCCTTACACAATTCGTTTCAATTCCCGCCAACCCTGACACATGCTGGATACGTCTCTAGCGCCTTATGCGGGCAATGACTGGCTGCAGTCATTGCTTGAAGCAAATCAACCGTTCAAAGKACCAATACAATGACCCAAGTCGAAAAAGTGCTCTACACAGCCAGAACCCACACCACCGGCGGCCGAGATGGTGGCTCGGGCAAAAGCGATGACGGCCATCTCGACGTCAAATTCTCGACCCCCGGCACCGCAGGCAGCGGCACCAATCCGGAACAGATGTTTGCTGCCGGCTGGTCGGCATGTTTCATCGGCGCCATGGGCCTTGCAGCACGCAAGATGAAGGTCACCATGCCGGCAGACACTGCCGTCGATGCCGAAGTGGATTTGTGCAATGTCGATGGCGCCTATTTCCTTCAGGCCMGACTCAACGTCAGCCTCCCAGGTCTGGAGCGTGACGTTGCGCAGGCGATAGTCGACGGTGCACACCAGACATGCCCGTACTCCAAAGCCACACGCGGCAACGTCGATGTAGTGCTCAAGGTCGTCTAGAGCACAAAGGCCTGCTAGCATCAGTCTGAATCAACTTCAGCAATGGATACGATAACAATGTCGCAAGAAATCAACCATCGTCGCCGGGGGCTTCTCGGCATAGCGGCCGCGACTTTTGCTGCCGCAACACTCATCCAGTCCGTCAGGGCAAACGCGCAGACCGGCACGGCAAAATCGGCCGCACTGCCGACCATCAAGCCGGGGGCGAATACCTCCATGGGTCCAATCAAGCAGATCGACGCCGGCGTCCTCAATGTTGGATATGCCGAAGCTGGCCCTGCCGATGGCTACCCGGTTATTCTTCTGCACGGATGGCCGTACGATATCTATAGTTTCGCCGACGTCGCTCCTTTGCTTGCCGGCGCAGGCTACCGCGTGATCATGCCTTATCTGCGCGGCTACGGCACCACGAAATTCCTTTCTGGCGATACTGTTCGAAATGGCCAGCAGGCCGTTGTTGCTGTCGACATCATCGCGTTGATGGATGCACTGAAGATACAAAAGGCAATCATTGCCGGCTTTGACTGGGGTGCGCGCACGGCCAACGTTATTGCGGCCCTATGGCCCGAGCGCTGCAAAGCTCTGGTCTCGGTAAGCGGCTATCTGATCGGCAGCCAGGAGGCGAACAAGAAACCGTTGCCACCGAAGGCGGAGCTTGCCTGGTGGTACCAGTACTACTTTGCAACCGAACGCGGTCGCCAGGGCTACGATAGCAACCGGCACGATTTCTCCAAGCTCATCTGGCAGCTCGCATCGCCGAAATGGAACTTCGACGACGTAACGTTTGACCGGTCGGCCGAAGCGTTCAACAACCCGGATCATGTCGCAATCGTCATTCATAACTATCGCTGGCGCTTGAGCCTCGTCGAAGGTGAGCCGCAATATGACGATCTGGAAAAACGGCTGGCAACATTTCCGGTGATTGCAGTCCCCACGATAACACTTGAAGGTGACGCCAACGGCGCGCCGCACCCGGATCCAGCGGCGTACCGCAACAAGTTCTCAGGGAAATACGAGCACCGGACCAGTAGCGGCGGTATTGGCCACAATCTGCCACAGGAAGCACCGCGCGACTTCGCTCAAGCCGTCCTCGACGTCGATACCTTTTAGGAGCTACTGCGGACTCGCAGAGACGCGGGTCCGCAGTACCAAGTCATTCGGGGCCAGACCGGACTGCTAATCCGCGGGAAATGCTGATTGTTCGTGTGACGCAGGTCACGAGACTACCGATCGTTATGATGACCAATGCCACAAGCAGCGACCAGTGGCTCCCGAAGAGCCACGTTTCCACGCCCTGCGCCACGAGACCCGCCGTGAGAACTGCCATGCGGCGCTGTTTCGCCATGATGCCGCTGAAATCCTGAGCCAATCCCAACGATCCACCGAAAACCCTGATGTAGGCGGTCAGGGCAGCGAGCAGAGCGCATAGCCAGCCAAGCCAAGGGTAGCCCACGGCATATCCAACCGGAACAAGAAACAGCGTATCGCAGATCCGGTCGGGAAATTCGTTGTAAAGAGGCCCGCCCGGTGTTTTCTTGCCGCCTTCGATCGCGACCATTCCGTCGAGAAGGTTGCAGATCAGTCTCAATTGCACGCACGCAGCCGCGCAAAGCCAAGCGATCGGATGAACGGTCAACGCGATGAGCGCGCCCCCGACGACCGCAAACACTATCGACAGCAGCGAAATACTGTTGGCAGTGATGCCGGCTTGCGCCAGATACTTGCTGAGCCTGATGGCCCAGGGAGACGATCGGCTGGAAATCGGGCGGCGCGCGACTTCCTCTTGCAGTTTAMTCATTCACTTCCCCCACCTGGCGATCACCCTCGCCGAGATTGCCCTTCCGCAATCGAAATTGAAAGTGGATGCCGGTATTTTTACTGCACCAATGCGTTGCCGGTTGTACACTATGCAGATGCTGGGCCGTATTCGTTAAGCGGAACCCACCCCTGAGATGGCGCGTTGGAACATTAGCTTTGCTCAAGCTTTGAAGGATGCCGCTATGATGCAGATTCTTGCGGGACTGATGTTGGCTTTTACAGTGGGGGAAGCTGCACGTGCTGACGAAGCGGCGTTTCTCCAATCCCTCGAAGGCAAATGGGCGGGTAACGGCGCGGTGCGCATACGCACGAACGTCCCGTCCATGACGGTTTCTTGTACCTTCGACTCGTCGACCACGCCTTCATCGCTGGCGCTGGAGGGTAGTTGCACCGGCTTGATGGTCATGTCCCGCGCTGTTGCCGTCAACTTGACATCGAGCGGCGGCAGATACACCGGCTCCTACACTGGATCAGCCACCGGCGTAGCTCGCCTCTCTGGAACGCGGCGCGGAAACGCCATTAACCTCGGTATTCTCTGGGCCAAAAATGTCAATGGCGACCGCAAAGCACAGATAACCATGCGGAAAGTCGGCAATAACGGTATGGTGTTGACGACGACCGACATGGATCCTCGATCCCGTACGTCCGTTGTCACCAGTGAAATAAATCTCGTGCGCAATTAGCCGGGCGAAATATTCTCCATTCCACCATTGCAGCATACCGTGTCACAATAATCGCGGGTCAAAAACGGCAGGCTGAAATGCACGATAAATTTCTGTTCGACGGACCGGACGATGCGACGGTCACCATTCTGCTTGCCCATGGTGCAGGAGCACCGATGGATTCAGCGTCGATGGAAGCCACGGCCAAGGCTCTTGCCGCGGCGGGCTTTCGTGTTGCGCGTTTCGAGTTCGGTTATATGGCGTCTCGCCGTACATCAGGCGTGCGAAAGCCTCCGCCTCGCGCCGAAAAACTCAACCCGGAGTACATTGCGGCGGTTGACGAACTTGGCGCGACGGGTCCGCTGATCATTGGCGGCAAGTCGATGGGTGGACGGGTCGCCAGCATGATCGCTGACGATCTCCATTCTGCCGGAAAAGTTGCCGGTCTCCTCTGTCTTGGCTATCCGTTTCATCCGCCGGGCAAGCCGGAGCAACTGCGTACGAAGCATCTCGCCGGGTTGATGACGCCCGCATTGATTTGCCAGGGCACACGCGATGAGTTCGGCACGCGAGAAGAAGTTTCGGGTTACGCACTCTCACACAAGATCGAACTTCTCTGGCTGGAGGACGGTGACCACGATCTCAAGCCGCGCAAKAGCGTATCCGGCTTCACGGCCGCCGATCATTTGAGGACTCTGGCCACGGCGGTCACGGAGTGGACGGGTCGCCTGGCGCTATGACCGCGCTTGTCATACGGGCGCTCCAGATTCACCCTTGATCATTAGTCACGAAACTTGCTTTGTCCCTATTCCTGTCCAATTTCTGCTGTAACAACTGCCACAAACTATAGCCATCCGCGCAAAGAGCGCATCGACTTTCCACCATAATTTAACACGGAGCCACGATTTGTTCGGTACTAAGAAAGCTATTCTCTCTCTCATTTTAGCAGGCAGCATGACGACTGCGGTAATGGCGCAGGAACCAAAGATTGTTGGAACCTATGTCAACGAGTCTGGCGGCACGAAGGTCAAACTGAGCGAGTGTGATGCCGGCGTTTGCGGCACGATCATATGGATGAAAAATCCGGTCAACGATGTCAACAATCCCGACGCTTCCAAACACGACCGTCCGGTGGTGGGTCTTCAGGCGGTAACACTCAAGTCAACCGGGTCTGGATCGTATACGGGTTCTCTGTACGATACGGAAAGCGGCAAGACCTATGCGGGCAAGGCAAAATTTTCCGAAGCGAGCGTTCAACTCTCCGGTTGCGTCCTAGGCGGCCTTCTATGCAAAACCCAGACCTGGCAGCGCGAATAGGTGACAGGGCGGCAAAGATCAGTGATCTTTGCCGCCCTTTGCGTCCTTTAGGCAGCGACCGAGATGTCGCTTTCGAGAGGAACGGATGCGATGGTCTTGAGAATTTGGGACGCTATCTGATAGGGGTCGCCCTGTGAG
>NZ_JBFUMG010000330.1:0-5051 GCF_054049495.1 Phyllobacterium sp. P5_D12
TGCTTGCGACCGCGCACGCGTTTGGTCTGGCAGAACAACGTTCCTATGCAATCAATTGTTCCACTGCGGGCCTAGTGCCGCCCCTTGTGCCCTGTCCAAACCAAGCGCGCACGTTTTTGTGAACGCAATAGTCCAGGCCGCAACGTGATTGGACTTCGTGATCCTTTCGAGTCACTTTTGTCGCCGGGGTTTTATTGCAATGGGCGGACCAACTATTGTCAGAATAGGAGGCCAAAATGAAGCATCATGCCCTTGAACAACTGCAGATCGTCGCCGAGGTCGATCAGGACTACCCCCGCCAAACATTATCCAAAAGCCAACGTCTTGAGCGTTGGGCAGCGCTTCTCGAACAGAATCCTGAGCGGCGCCTTTCAACGTTGCATCAGACCGAGTATCAGCCCGCCAGTCAGCGCGCGGCCATGCGTGGAGAGGGCTCACCGATCTCGGTGGCGTTCCACGATCCTGTCCTGCGTGCTGCCGGGTTGGAAAACGATAGTTATGGGGAAGCCAAACGGTTCTTCCAACTGACTGACCGCCAGCTGCACAATGTAATTTGCTATTGCCATTTCGGCGCGACAGTAAACGCCGCGACGGCTGCCTATTACATCCGCCGGCTCGTGCCCACAGGGACAAGGCGAGGCGTGTTGGCTCGGTTGCGCGAGATGTTTGTCGGTTAAAACCGTCGGCGCTTTAAGGTCTTCTTTTAAAGCGGCCCGCTCTCAACGAGCGGCCGCCAATACCAACGCCTGCGCTACGGATGATCCAGGAAAAAATAGAACGGAACATCCTTGGTGCTGCAAAGCGGCCAATCTATCTCCGACTTTGCTCGGCACGCCGCCTGCACTTTCTTAGAGCAAGCGAGTTTTCATTAAGATCCTGTTTAGGTTAATATTTTTCCCCATACCGCATCTAATTACCGATTAAGTTCCGTTCACTGGACTTCCTAATCACCTAAATCTTTTTAGCTATGGCGCCCGCCGTTGGTTTTTCGCCTCATCCATCTTGGACGCCTAACCTTCGTTGCGAAATACACCGCCCGAGAAAGCCCTGATATTTGAAGTTATCGTTGCTACTTCGAGATGGCAAATGTTGGTTCATTTCGCGGTGACCAATCGGACGTGCGAGCCGTTGGCTCTAAGTTGCGCCAACACCATCGGCCAGACCGAGAACTCGCCCCTCCCCGCTTTGTCGGTGAGCGCTCTCAAATAGCCGCCGGCGGAATTGATCTGTTCGGCTCGTTCGAGGATGCATGCAATGGCGATGGCCGCATTTTCCTGTCCCAGGACATCGCAGGCTTTCTCGTATGCTGAGGGGCTGACGCCAAGCATGGAGCGGACAACTACGGCCGCTGCCATCAGATCCGACCAATTTGCAATACCGTTCCTCGCATAGACTACGATTTGCGGACAAGCTTGGCGTACAAGGCCGAGCGGCACGGGTTTGGCATCAGGGAGATCGGTGTCTGTACCATCGTCCCCTCCCCTCTCCAATTGGATGGCAATTGCTTCATCGCCCCTTGTCTCAATAGTCTCCTCGATTTCAGATTCTGGAGCAGTTTTTGCCCCTTGGGTTTTTCTGAAGCCGGGTTCAAGATCAGGAGTGGATTGGGTGTTTGAATTATGTTTGTGGCGCTCAGAATGAGACTCTTTGGCGCTTGTTTTTTGAGAATTGAGCTTATCTTCCAATAGATTGGATATCTCCAGCTGGAGACATTCCAGTCCATCGACAGCTGGCTCCAGATCGTCAATCGTTGCCTGGCGCGGAATGTCGTCGATGACCGCACGAAACCGCGAATATTGGGCGCTCCAGTCGATGTGCGGCAGTTCCTCAAAGCCAAGTTCGATCAGCTTAACGATATCCCGGCGCAACAGCGTAACGCGCTCCTTCATCAGCTTCAGTTGCAGCCGCTCCGAACGCACCTGTTCGGCAAAAGCTTCAAATTCAGCCGCACGCGAGACCAAAGGTGCCAATGAGAAGCCGAATGCCTCGCCGCCCTCCCCTGCCCTCGCCTTGCGAGCGTAGCGCTTGCCATTGGGGCTGTCCTTGCGGAAAATCAGTCCGGTTTCCACCAGCGCACTCAAATGCCGCCGTAGCGTCGCCGATGCCATACCGTGCGCGCGCAGTGAAAGTTGCATATTTGATGGAAACACCACGAGGCCGTTGGCCTCACAAAGCTCCGTCTGTGGATAGAATGTCAAAAGAGCATTCAAAACAACAAGCGCCCGATCGGAGATTCCAATCAGTGCCCTCGCCTCACACAGGCTACGAAACAGCTTCCATTTATCAATTGATGCTTCCGGATCGATCTCCTGCGCCTGTGCCTGCGTTGCCAGCATGCCAAGCGATAGCGACCGCCGCCCGAAGGGCGTCGTGAATGCATTCCCCGTTTGCATTGTCTTTCACCTCTCTAAAGGCAAAAGAAATCCACTCGCCAAAACGACGTCAAAAAGTCTTGACACTGATTCGGGGAAATGCGATTCTCGATCCTGCTAGAGATATGAGAGAAGCCTTCCGAGACAGCGATGTTGAGGTGGGCTTTTTTCTTTTGCGGATTAATCTCCTGTTTTGGTTGAAGCTTGCGACCCCTGGAAAGCCCGATAGAGCTCGTCGAGGTTGTCTGCAATGTATGCGCCAAAGCGTGAGGCATTCTTCGCCTTTAAAGCCAGTGTGAATGCCTTGCCACTATCCTTGATTTCCACCTTCACGGATTTGTCCTGTGCCGCCCATGCTTTGGCCGCAGGGGCCACGGCTTTCGCCGGGCGCTTCGTTTTTGCCAGGAAATCCGACAGCAAAGCGAACCGGGCATCGCCGGTTTCAGCCGCGAACTCATCCGATCTTGTAAACTCTGCCGCCCTCTCGGCATTGCCCGGCACCTGCAGCAGCTTTGACAGCTGCCACCAGCGGTCCCGGCCGGTAGCCTTGGCCGAACCGATCGCAAGTATGATCGCTTCGGGAACGTAAGCCGCGACCGACTGCATCTTCGAAAATGTCGTCGCATCCAAGGCAAGCGCAGACTTGATGATTGACTGATCGTAGCTGAGGTCAGCGAGACGCTTGGCAAACAATGTGCGTTCGATGAACGACAGGTTCGATCGGGCAGCGTTCTCTTGGCCCTGAGCGACCACATGATCCTGGTCGGCCATCGGCTTGACGACGGCACGAACCTGTCGTCCCAGCTGCTTGGCCACCTTGACGCGGCGATGTCCGAAAACAACTTGGTAGCGGCCGGAAACGGCGGGATGCGGACGCACCAGGATGGGCGAGTCCTGGCCCCGCTCCTTCACAGCGACGAGCAGTTCCTGAAAAGCCTCGTCGTCGTCATCGATCCGGTCCGATACGAAGGAGCCGTCGATGAGTTCCGGGTCGAGTTCGACAACACTACCTTTGGCGAGTTCTTCGAAGGAACTCTTGATCGAACGCGAAGCGCCGCTGACGACATAGGACAAGGCGTCATTGCGCTCAGGTCTTGCTGGCGCCGGGTTCATCACGCTGCTGAAAATGTCTTTACGGGCCATCTATCTGCTCCCGTTATGGATTAACAAACTGATTTCACAAGCAAAAAGCATTGTTTTTACCGCCGTAAAGCTGCTTGTCATTTCAGCGCCCCCACGCTCTGTGGACGAGAGCCGCAATCTCTGAATTTACAGCGTCCAGCGATTCAATAGCGCGTTCATAGGTCGTGCGCGTGAAACTCGTTTTCTCGACTTCGTAGAGTGTCTGCTTGGTCAGGCCCGCATCCGATACCGCCGTCGATTTCAGCATCGGATTGGTGAGGATCTCCTCCGCCAGCATGGACTGCATGAACCCGACCATCTGCGCTTGCGGGATATCCATCGGCTCATAACGCGTGATCAGATAGCGGAACCAATCGAGTTCGACGCGTGCTCCGGCTTGTTTGACAGTCTTGAGGATGCCGCCAAGCATCAGCAGGAATTGCGACATCGACATGAGGTCGAGCATCTGCGGATGCACGGTGATCAAGACGGATGTCGCAGCCGACATGGCCGTCAGTGTCAGATAGCCTAGTTGCGGCGGACAATCGATAACCACCACATCATAGCGGCCGTCTACTTCCTCAAGCGCGGTGGCGATACGGGTGAAGAACTGGCGGCCGTCACGCGATGTCTTGTCCTGCATGGCAAGCGGCGTGTCGTACTCATATTCCTGCAATTCGAGATTGGCGGGAATGATGTCGAGGCCAGGAAAATTGGTCGGAAGAATAACTTCCGATATGGGTCTGCGCTCGTCGTCGTAACGGATGGCTTCGTAGAGCGACAGGTTCCGGTCGAGTTCCGGCTGGAAGCCATGCAGCGCCGACAGCGAGGCTTGTGGATCGAGGTCGATGGCAAGCACGCGGTGGCCGGTCAGCGCCAGATATTGCGAGAGATGTGCCGCAGTCGTCGTTTTGCCCGATCCGCCCTTGAAGTTGACGACAGCGATAACCTGCAGCTTGTCGCCCTGCTTGCGGTGCGGGACATACTTCTTCACTTCGGTGCGGCCATTGCGGTCGAGATAATGGCGCAGCTCCAGCATCTGTTCGGCCGTATAAGAACGGCGGCCTGACGATACCTGGGCAGGGACCGGACCTTTTCCTTCGAGGTGCAGGCGCTTGAGATTATTCTGCGTCACGCCAAGATAGTGGGCTACCTCGGCCATGGAGAACTGCCGCAATGTCTTCTTCGCGTTCGGTGGAAATTTTTCCATCCGAAGCTGATTCAGCCGGCGAGAAATCTCCGCACCCTGATCGAGGATCTTGTCATCAAACTCGAACTTTGGCAGAGGCATTGCGATGTTCATCGGAATCGAAACCTCTAATAGCGCTTTTTCAAAGCAATCCTTTTAAGAACCGCTATTAAGCTCCGATTCGATTGATCCGGCAAGATTTTTTAGGTTAACAAAAGGTTAACGCGCGTGAAGCTAACAACTTTACTGTACAATCCCGAATTTCGATAAGTGAATCCTAGAGTGCACAGATTCGTTTTTCCTCGATAAATCCGCTGATTTTACGGCAGTAAATATCAGCGGATCATGTGGCGAGGAATACCCTTAAG
>NZ_JBFUMG010000331.1:0-5041 GCF_054049495.1 Phyllobacterium sp. P5_D12
GCCTAAGAGCAGACACTGCCGACGACCACGCTGGAGGTCGCGGTTGCGCCAATAGGACCTTGACGGGTAGGCGTTCTCTCAGCCAGCACGGACCTATTACAAGATCGAATTGGTCATATTCTGATACCACTAGTCCGCAATTGATTGATGTATTGCGGTTCTTGCAACTCAGGCACTGTAAGGCCATGCGATCGTGCTCTAAGGCGGCAAAACTGTTATATTGATTTTACAGCTACGAAATTGTCGTGGGGACGACCATGCGGATCGCGATTATGGGTTCCGGCGCTATCGGCGGTTATCTTGGCGCACGGCTCGCCCGGGCCGGCCAGGAGGTCACCTTTATTGCGCGTGGTGCCCACCTCGAAGCAATGAGAAGTCATGGATTGCAGCTGGAAAGCCCGCTCGGCAACATCAACCTGAGCCAGGTCACTGCTACTGAGACGCCCGGTGATATCGGTCCTGTCGACGTCGTGATCTTCGCCGTCAAGCTCTACGACAGCGAGAAAGCGGCCGCAGCAATTGTGCCGATGGTCGGACAGGGAACGAGGGTGGTGACCCTGCAGAATGGCATCGACAGCGTCGAGACCCTTGCTCGATTTGTGCGGCCTTCGCAGGTTGTCGGCGGTGCCGCCTACATTTCGGGATATCTCAAACAGCCCGGTTTGATCGTACATGTAGGTGGCGCGACGCAGTTCCAAATAGGCGGACGAAATGACCCGATCATCGGCGCGCTGCAAACTGCTTGCACTCAAGCCGGGAGCATTGGACTGCAAACGTTTGACGATATCGATCAGGTGCTTTGGACCAAGTTCGTCACACTCTGCACTTTTTCAGGTGCGACGAGCTTATTACATTCTGGAATTGGATCGATCCTGACCGACCCTGAATCCCGGATACTCCTCGACCAATTGCGAGATGAAGGCATGGCGGTGGCATCGGCAGCCGGCCATCCGATGCAGGACGGGTACGAAGCGCACGCTCTATCGCTCTGGCAAAATCTACCACCCGCTACGCGCTCATCGATGGCCAACGATCTTTTGCAAGGCAAGCCGCTGGAGCTTGCATGGCTTTCAGGACGAATGCACGCGCTTGGAAACGAGCTTGGCGTACCGACGCCAGCGCATACGGTGGTTTATCGCGCATTGCATTTACACGCCAAGGGTATTGAGTCTTAGGTGTGAGGCGAACCGATTTTGGGGGAACAAATGAAAACCGATCACGATTTGGTTGAAAGCGCTTCTTCGAATAGCACCGACGATGCTCAAGCCATGTTCAATAAGCATCTGGCGACTTACCGGAAGATTGTCGGCGAAAACCTCATGTTTCACCGCGAGGTCTATGGCTTGCTTCATGAGCTGCTCTCCCAAAAGATGCTGAAGCCGTTCAAGTTTCTGGATATCGCTTGCGGGGATGCGGTCGCTTCGGCGGCCGTGCTAAAGGGGAGCGCCATCGACCACTATTACGGGATCGACCTCTCTCCGCAGTCCTTGGAGCTCGCAAGAGATTCGCTGGAGCCCCTGCTGTGTCCCGTCGACCTGCGTTGTTGCGACTTCGTAGAAGCTATGGCCGACTGGTCCGATGTCGTAGACATCGTTTGGATTGGAATGTCGCTTCATCATCTGCCGCCGGAAGGAAAGGTCCGACTGATGAAAAATGTGCACGATGCGCTTAGCCCTAGCGGCCAGTTTTTGATTTGGGAACCCACTCTTCTTGATGGGGAGAACCGCGCCGAATGGCTTGATCGGTTTTCGGCATATCGGACCGTATGGGCCGCAATCACCGACGAAGAATTCGCGACGATGGAAGCCCATATGAGCTTGGCCGACTTCCCGGAATTGGCCGAAACTTGGAAGGCCATGGGCCATCAAGCCGGATTCTCTCATGCCGAACAAATATTCCTGATGCCCAATCGTTTCGGGAGAGTCTTCCAATATTGGAGCTAACATCGCGTTCGCATCCCTCGTGGGGTTGGCACAAGCTATAACGGATGCGCGACTAGGTCCGGCTGGAGATGGTTTCCCCTCCCAGTCGACGGGGTTTGCAAAAGGCGGAGGCCGAGGTAGAGCTACACCACGTAGGCTAACAGGAGGGGCAGCGCCATGGAAACCATCGCAATCGACAATCGCAATGAGTTCGCGCTTTGGGCAATCGAACGGGCCCACGCAATCGTATCTGATCAGGSGACMGCGCTTGCTTTAGCSGCWCRTGAGAGTGGAGAGGACGCGATCAGGGAGGCTGGCAACGCGCTAGGCAAGGAAATYACACACGCGCTCTTAGAAGTCTTTGACGGACTGCTGCCGAGCGAAGCGTCGAAGGACCTTGACTAGCATGACCGTCGATGATCGAGAGCTAATGACGGAGATCAGTGCGCAAGCTCGCAGAGCAAGGTCGCCCGAAGGTGGCRGACGTACTAGCGTTGGCAATTKCACTCCAACGCGACTTCCCCCACCGCAGCGTGGATGAAATTCACACGAAGCTGAAGAGCGTCTGGCGGCGAGAGGCCTGTCTTGGAGTGGCGACTAGCTCAACCGCAGGGCCAAGCGCCATGACGCCTTGCGGCAGCGCATCCTTCGCCATAAATGCGACTGGCAATCAAGAGGCGGTCGATGCCATTAGACATAGGATCGTGGAAATAGAATCTATTCTTGCGCGAAATGACAAATAAGCGGTTCCCTGGCGTAGACCGCAACCATCGGGATTACTTCATCTATTCGCTTTATCTTGACTCGCCACCGAAACTTGGGCGCAAACGTTCCCTGAACTCCACGGTCGCGTAGGATGTCGTGATACTTTCAACCGACTTCGTTATGTATCCTTTGGCGGCCATCGCCGTTATCGTGGCCGTCTGGCTATTTTTATAGTGCGTCACCGGATGCGCTGACAGCGGTGTTTCCGCGGGCCGACGAGCGTGGTGAATTCCACTACATATTGCGCTAAAGGGGCGATAAATCCCCGTTATCTTGGATATAGTAGCCGCGCGATGCGAAGCGCTTGCGGATGGACTCCATGTCAGTCCAAATTCGGTGGGAGGTTCTTTTCAGTGTATAGCGCCATACGGAGCTCCCAATACCAACCATTACGCCTATCGTCGCCACGACAACCGGGCTCTGCCCATCCTCTATACCCACATCGAATAGCGAACCTCCAACAAACAGCAGCGCTCCTGCCAACATTATGTAGGTGGCGAAGGCCTCGTTCCCGGACGACGACTGCCATTCTCTTAAGGCTCGCTTATAGCGCTCGGAATCCACAAGCCATTGTTCATTCATAGCTAAATCTCCCATGCTTCGCGATGATATGGGAGGATTGCCTTCTGCAAAGTCAGCATCATTGTGTAGGCTCCTTGCGGACGTAGGGCTGCATTTCCAATCAAATGTTTTCAACGGTGCGTAAAATAATGGCGGATTTCATGCGGGCCAAATAAGTGGCGTTCAAACTCCTGCTGCCACTTAGCGCCCGACTTGTAAGGGTAATCAAACTGATGTTGTTGGACTGGAACCAACTTCTTCCCTGGCGATCACTTACGAAGCAAGGCACTGTTCAACGCACTCGATCACATCCTCACAATCGAAAGGTTTCTTGAAATAGGCAATGGCCCCAGCTGACATGACCTGCCGGTGTATCCTCTCATCCTCGAACGACGTAATGAATATGGTCGGCATTGTGTCGCCGCTCCTGCGCAATGTAAGAAACAGCTCCCCCCGCCCATCCCATTCATCTGCACATCCGTTATAAGGCAGTCAATTTCGACGGAGTCTCTTTGCGCCAGGAAGGCTTCGGCGTTTGCAAAACCATGGATATCGAGACCGTGAGCACCGATCAGATTCTCCAGGRCAGCCCGCAATGACGCGTCGTCCTCGACGACAGCTATCGATTTCAGGTTGGACAAGGGGCAAGGCCTTCACGTATTGAACGCTTGAACACGACTTCCGATAAATGCGCCCGTGGCCCAAAAGCTTCAATAATACTCACGTTTACGTCGCGACAGAAGTTTTCAGGCAGGGCAAAATCGTCTCGTAGACCTTGACGAGCTCGGCAAAACGTCCGCATCCCCATCTTTTCCATCATATGGCCACGGTTAATTTCCACAGTTATCTCAGTTTGCCTGCGATCTGCTTACTCATGAGGCAGGTCGTTAAGAGCTCTGCCATCTCACGCTCCCGAGTCGTCAGGCTCTCGTACCGCTTCACCAGGGCCGAAAGACGTGTTCGCAGCGGCGATGCTGACTTCGCCATCATCCGGCCTCCGTTTTTACGGGAACGGTGAATTCGAATGTCGTTCCCGCACCCGGCAGGGACCTGGCAATTATGCTCCCTCCATGGGCAGTCACGATGGAGCGGCAAATTGACAAGCCCACTCCCATGCCGTCCGGCTTGGTCGTGTAGAAGGGGCTGAACAGCTTTTCCCGGGTTTCAGGTGTAAGCCCCGGCCCGCTGTCGTGAATCTTCACGAGGGCCACGCGTTCATGGGAGATTGATTCGATCAGCAGATTCCGAATATTTTCGGATGTCTGTGACATTGCCTGAATAGCGTTCAACAGCAGGTTCAGGATTACTTGCTGCAGTTGTACCCTATCACCACAGACCTGTGGGAGATCGGCAGCCAAAGCGAATTGCAGGCTCACCCGATTGATGTCAATTTCCCTTTGGACCAGTGCAACCGTCTCTTGCAGAAGCTCGTTGAGGTTGACGTGCTCCGCGACCGGGGACGATTTCTTCGACAATGCGCGCAAGTTCTTGATGATCTCGCTGGCGCGGTTGGCATCGGCGACCATGCTCTCCATCGAAGATTGAACTTTCGCCAGATCCGGCTCGGCACGTTTCAGCCAACGTAAGCCTGCTGCCCCATTAGTGATCATGGCAGCCAACGGTTGATTAAGTTCATGGGCGATCGACACTGTCAGTTCGCCAAGCGTTGCGACCCTGGAAACATGCGTCAGCTCCATTCGGGCGGAATGAAGCTGGTTTTCGGTTTCTCTCCTCGCGGTTACATCCATGATGCTGACAAGGACCATGTCGAGAGCCGGACGATCCGCTGGAAA
>NZ_JBFUMG010000332.1:0-5040 GCF_054049495.1 Phyllobacterium sp. P5_D12
GGGCAAATATGTCGAGCCAATAGGATGTGTTCGGGGCGGCTTCCATTGGATCTCTCTGTGGCGCAACAACTGATGAAATGCGAATGTACGTGAATCTGACCGGTTCGCAAATCTCGCGGATAGGCGTTTACAGGCTTTTTCTTTGACTTTTGCGCCGGGTGACCTATGTCGTAGAAACGCAAGGTGAAGTCGGTGCCGGGCTGCGGCAAATGTTGCCAGCAAGCCATTATGCGTCACAGGTGCTCTCACCAATTCAAAGGCGCTAAATGTTTCTGTCGGTTTTCGATCTGTATAAAATCGGCATCGGTCCGTCGAGTTCCCATACGATGGGCCCGATGACCGCTGGCAGCCTGTTTCTTGAGGAACTCAAGAGCGGGCAATGGCCACGGCCGACCGGCGTCAAGGTTGATCGGCTGCGCGTGCACCTGCACGGTTCGCTGGCTTTTACCGGCATCGGCCACGCAACCGACCGCGCTGTCATTCTCGGGCTCTGCGGCCTGTTGCCAGCCACCGTCGATCCAAACGAAATGGACGCACTGCTCGAGACCGTGAAGCAGACCAAACGCATTTCGCCCGAAGGCCATCCGTCCTATCGCTTCGATCCGGCGACCGATCTCATCATGGATCGGCGTACGCCACTTCCCGGTCACGCCAACGGCATGGCATTTGAAGCCTATGACGTCGATGAACGGTTGCTCTTACGCCGGATTTTCTATTCGGTCGGCGGCGGTTTCGTCGTGACCGAGGAAGAGTTGGAGGCTGCGAAAACCCGCACAGCGCCGAAGCCGGAACATCCGGTACCTTTCCCGTTCAAGAATGCCGCTCAGATGATGAGCATGGCCAAGGAAAGCGGCCTTTCCATTGCTGAGATGAAGCGCAGCAACGAAGAAGTCTTCATGAGCCGCGATGAGCTGAACGCGGGTCTCGACCGGATCTGGGCTGCGATGCGCTCCTGTATCGATCGCGGCTTGGAGCAGGAAGGCATCATGCCCGGCGGCCTCAAGGTCAAGCGCCGCGCACGCTACCTGCACGATCGCTTGCAGGAAGAGTGGCGGCAAAACCGCATCAATCCGCTGCTGGCCAATGACTGGCTCTCTGTCTATGCGATGGCGGTCAATGAGGAGAACGCAGCGGGCGGGCGGGTTGTAACGGCGCCAACCAATGGCGCCGCCGGCGTCGTTCCTGCGGTGCTGCGCTACTATCTGCATTTCCACGACGATGCCGACGACAACGGCATTCGTGATTTCCTGCTGACCTCGGCGGCTATCGGCGGGGTGATCAAGACCAATGCGTCGATTTCGGGTGCAGAAGTCGGTTGTCAGGGCGAAGTGGGTTCCGCATCCGCCATGGCTGCCGCCGGACTTGCTGCGGTGCTTGGCGGTTCGCCGGAACAGATCGAAAATGCTGCCGAAATCGCGCTGGAGCATCATCTCGGCATGACCTGCGACCCGGTGGCTGGGCTTGTGCAGGTGCCCTGCATCGAACGCAATGCGCTTGGTGCGGTGAAGGCGGTTACGGCAGCTTCGCTGGCGGTCAAGGGCGATGGCACGCATTTCGTGCCACTCGATGCCTGCATCGAAACGATGCGGCAGACCGGCGTCGACATGAACGAACGCTACAAGGAAACCAGTCTTGGCGGGTTGGCCGTCAATGTCGTCGAGTGTTAAAGACCTTTGCCAATCCACCCTGATGGTCATCTGACGCGATTTTCTGCGCTTCCGGTGCTCACGGACCAACATGTCCGCTGCGCGCCGGTTCTCGAAAACCGCAACAGCTAACTCATCAGGCTGAATTCTCAACAGGTCTTTTGCGGCGCTTGTGGAGAAGCTGCCATTATGGTTGACGCCACAACCTGAAAGCGTAAAGGCTAGGGCATGGCCCTCAATCTCGTAAAACTCTGTGTCGGATCCAGTGCAATCGAAGAACTCGCAGCATGGATCGATTTCAGGCTTGACGAGCGCAGACGGGCAGGGCTACCGGCTGAACAATTCCACACGACCCGCATGGTACCAAAGCGCGTCGAGGAACTGCTCGACGGTGGATCGCTCTATTGGGTGATCAAGGGCAATGTCCAATGCCGCCAGCGACTGACGGATATCAGGACCTTTACCGACGATGAAGGTATATCGCGCTGCCACCTCGTGCTCGACCCGCGCATCATTCCAACGGAATGGCAGCCTCGCCGGGCATTTCAGGGCTGGCGTTATCTGACCAGCGAAGACGCGCCATTCGATGAAGGACACGGCAAGATCGGGCGGGCGAAACTGCCGCCAGAACTGCGTAACGAGCTTGCAGCTCTAGGCTTGCTCTAGGAAACCCGAAGTCTTACCGCTGACACGCCATTGCGGCTGTCAGAGTGCAAACGCAGCCGGACAGGCGGCATTGCGGCGCGCCGCGTGCGCGCGGCCTGACAAAGCAGCACATTCACCAGATCCATGGTCTTGAAGGCAGAATTGCCGCGGCGCAGGTCAGCAATCTTCATTGCAGCCTGTTGCAGGGCCTGCATGCCGCCGAAGAATGGCTTGGTTTCTCTGGCTGTCAGATCAGCCGGGCTCTGTATTTCTTTGGTACTGGACATTCGCAAAACCCTTTACGCTATACAAATCGGGGTCTTTCAGATCGCGTGCCTTACGATTGCGGAGCAATGGCAAAGCAGTTGAATTTCTGGCGTTTCAGTGCGGCGCAAGCATTGTTGGCTTCCTTGGCGGAGGAGATGCCGGCAAAGCGAACGCGGTGATAAGTTGTCGAGCCCTTCTGGAACTTTTCCGTATAGGGCGAGAGTGCTKCGATCGGACCGCCAACCTGCGCGGCGGCCTTGGATAGCATTGCCTTGGCTTCTTCGGAGCTGCCGACCGAAGCGATCTGCACCATCCAGCCGCCCGAAGGCGCAGATGCGGTTGTCACCGGATCGACCTCGTCCACATCGCCTTCGCCGATTTCAACCTTCGGCGATGGAGCAGGGACATGCAGAATACGTTCGGCTGGCGATGGGGTCGGTGCCGGTTCTACATAAGCCGTCACGATCTCTGCCGGCTGTTCGGCCATTGCCTGCTCACGTTGAACGGGGATTGGCGCCTCGGCGCTCGCGGGCAGTTCAACAGCCGCAACCTCGACCTTGCTGTTCTTGCGCGAAGCAATCAGATTGCCGCCATCACGGCGCGATGCCGCCGGGAGATATTTGGCAATGAGACCAGCCATCTGAGCATCGCGCGCCGGCGTGCTGGATCCGCCCATGACGACCGCAACGAGCTTCTTCCCGTCAGTGCTGACTGACGAAACCAGGTTGAAACCAGAAGCGCGGGTATAGCCGGTCTTAATACCATCAACACCCTCGATCTTGCCGAGAAGGCGGTTGTGGCCAACGATACGGCGACCACGGTAGCTGAAGCTTCTGGTGGAGAAGTAGCTGTAATACTGTGGAAAGTGCTCACGAAGAGCGACGCCCAGCAATGCGAGGTCTCGTGCGGACGAATGTTGATTGGGGTCGGGCAGGCCGTTTGCATTGCGAAACTGCGTATTGCGCATGCCAAGTTGGCGGGCCTTGTTGGTCATCATCACGGCAAAGCGTGGTTCCGATCCGCCAAGGAACTCTGCGATAGCTGTGGCCGAGTCGTTGGCCGATTTGGTGATGAGCGAGAGAATCGCAGCTTCCGCACTTATCGTCTGTCCGGGCTGGAAGCCAACTTTCGTTGGTGGCTGCGCTGCCGCGTAGGCAGAGACGGGAATTGGTGTCGATTTGGAAACCTTGCCGGATGCCATAGCATCGAACAGCATATAAATCGTCATCATCTTCGTCAGGGAAGCCGGATAGCGCTGCGCGTCCGCATTGGATGAATACAGCGTCTTGCCCGTATTGGCATCGACGACGATAGCCGCTTCTTTCGAAGCTGCGACTGCCGAAGGCGACTCAGCGATGTTTATCCCGGCGCCTAACAGCAGAGCCAGAAATGCATAACCCAGTTTTTGTACGTAGTTGGAACCTTGGTGGGCCTTATGATGCACAATCAACACCTGCTCGAATATGCGCGTAGAAACTTTCCTGATGACCCTGATTCATCAGAACGAATTTTTTGACTTTAGTCGAACCAGCGTTACCAAACTGTTTATGGTAACCGGGCCGTTCACCTTTTCCGCAATATTTGGGTTAAATTTTAGATGAATATTGCAGTGCGGTATAAATTTGACTTTTTGTGCACCGCACCCTACCTCTGGGTGGGTAGGAAATTTCACCTTTGAAAGGATCTACAAATGGCCACTCCGTTCGAAACACTGAATGAATCGAGCAAGGAATTTGCCAATACCGCGATGAAGAGCGTTTCGGCTCTCACCCATGGGTTGCACACGATCGCCAACGAGGCGGCCGACTATTCCAAAAAATCATTCGAAGAGAGCAGCGCACTCATCGAAAAGCTGGCTACCATCAAGTCGCCGGAACAGATATTTGAAACCCACAGCGTCTTTTCGAAAAAGGCATATGAAGCCTTTGTTGTTCAGGCGACGAAATTCGGTGAGCTCTATGCCGATCTCGCCAAGGAAGCCTACAAGCCCTATGAGGCAGCCGTAGCGAAGGTGACGAAGTAAATATCATCTATTTCGTCGCTCCAAAAAGCCCGGCTGCCATGCGCAATCGGGCTTTTTTTATTTCTGCGGAGCAATTCGGCCTTTGCAACCGCAACTTGATATTGCAAGCTTCAGGAGAGGGCTTAAAATCAAGCCGGAGCGACCTACATAGAATACATAGAGCGACACACTATAAGAATGCGGGTATCGGAAAAGATGAAGCGGTTTTCACCCATGATGCAGGATGAGGACAAGGGAAGCGGCAACGGCCCCGGTCGGGGAACGGCTGTCATAACCCGGACCAAACCCAAACTGAAAAAGCCCAGTCTTTATCGCGTGTTGCTTCTGAATGACGATTACACGCCCATGGAATTCGTCATTCACGTCCTGGAGCGGTTTTTCCAGAAGAACAGAGAAGATGCTACACGCATCATGCTCCATGTGCATAATCATGGGGTCGGAGAATGTGGTGTCTTTACC
>NZ_JBFUMG010000333.1:0-5030 GCF_054049495.1 Phyllobacterium sp. P5_D12
TGTGAGGGTTAAGGGCGATTGGCGACCGGTATTTTGACGACACGCACGCATCTCTAGGCTTGCATTTGCAACCCAATGAAGGTATCAGGCGCGACATCCGCTGGCACATCATGATGGCCGCTTTCAAGGATCGGGAAGTTTCTTTTCCTGCCGCATTAGCTCAGTTGGTAGAGCACATCATTCGTAATGATGGGGTCAGGTGTTCGAGTCACCTATGCGGCACCATACTTTCAATGACTTAGCTTCTGTTGGTTTTAGGGCTRCACAGTAACTGCACAGAAACCTGATCACGTTTGGTTCTCGCTCAGGCATTGTCAAATCTCTGCTGCTTTCTTTTGATAGTCAGGATGGTGATGCCCGTACCCGTCTGGCAGGGACCGGTCAGGTGGCGCAATAGGGCTTGTCCCTTTCGCCGTCCAAGAAAATCGCGTCTCCAAATGTCGTCAGTCGGGATCAGGGCCGAAGTAACGTTTTAAGCAGGTGAAGTTCTCGACCCTTGGTCAAGTGGGTCTAGGTTCTCGCTTGCTACCATGCGTGAATCAAAACTCATCTGATTTTTCGAAGGAAGAGAAGCTCCGCCATCTTCATAACATTTTGGACTAACGAGAAGATGAAGGAGCGGAGATGGCAATAGCAATCCGTGAGATCGCCGACAGCGCGGTAGCGACCATTATCGGAACAAGGCGAATGATTTACACGTCAGCGCGATAGTGCTTTGGACCGCAAGCAAGGCCGAGCTCGGAAGCCATTCGGTGGTTGGGGCCGTTCCAAGCTGTTGCAGGGTTGCGAACTTCTGTCAGGTCTATCAATCGCCTGGTGTCGCAAGCCTGATGCGGATGGGAATTGACTTGAATCCAGGGGTTCCCGAGCGGCTGTCATAGTGCGACAAGGCGATCAGGCCGTTCATTTCCGGGTAGTATCCGGCAGCGGATCCGCTCGGGATATTGTATGCGATCGCAGTGAGGCGGCGAACCAGCCGCGGCCGGTCATCAATTTCAGCGGGGTTTCGGGCTGCTTCGACGTCAAGTATATCTCCTTCAGAGAGGCCCCTGCTGGCGAGGTCATCCCCGTTGAGAAAGATGACATCGCGTCGTCCAAACACGCCTCTGTAACGATCATCCATGCCGTAGATTGTAGTATTGTACTGATCGTGACTGCGAATGGTCGTCAATGTGAGAAGATCAGGATCCGAAACTTGCGGATCTTCGTTAAGGCCTTCGGCGACCAGAAACTGGGCCTTTTTGGCCGGGGTGCGCCAGTCACGGATGGACGCTGGCACGCTCAGACGAAACCCGCCGGGCTGCCTTATCCTCTCGTTGAAGTGATGGAAGTCCGGAAAGACCACTTCAATCTTGTCGCGTATCCTGTCGTAGTTTTCGATCATTGTATCCCACGCGATACCATGCCGGTTGCCAAGGGTGGCTTTGGCCATGCCGGCGATCACAGCTGACTCCGAGCGGACCAAGTCGCTTGGCGGTTTCAGAAAGCCTCGCGATGCATGAACCATCGACATTGAGTCTTCGACCGTGACGGATTGTGGGCCCGTCGCCTGAATATCGAGATCGGTGCGACCAAGGACCGGCAGTATAATCGATGTTCTCGCCGTCAGCAGATGGGAGCGGTTGAGCTTGGTCGTAAGGTGAACCGCCAGATCCAGCTTCCGCATGCCTGCGAAAGTGGCGTCAGGATCCGACATTGCTACGGCAAGATTGCCACCGAGACAAATAAGCGCCTTTGAACGGCCTTCGCAGATAGCTTCAATCGCCTCTACGGCGCTGTGACCTTGCTCAGCCACCGGGCGAAAGCCGAAGGCGCGCTCCATGCCATCCAGCAACGCGGCGTTGGGCGCTTCAGTAATACCTACTGTGCGATCACCCTGAACATTGGAATGGCCCCGCAATGGGCAAATGCCGGCTCCCTGACGGCCGATGTTCCCGCGCAACATCAGAAAGTTGGCGATTTGCTGAACATTGGAAGTACCATTCCTGTGCTGCGTGATACCCATCCCGTAACAGAGAATGACGTTCTTAGCCTTCAGGTAAACGTCACCGGCACTTTCAATCGCCGCCCGCGTGAGCCCGGAGATCGCCTCGATCTGATCCCAGGTCGTTTCATCGATGTCTGTTCGGAGAGCCTCGATGCCGTCCGTGTGTTCGGCGATAAAACTACGGTCGAGCATGCCGTTTCCGCCGTTTTCTATATCCGCTCTGTCCCGTTGAAAAATTCGCTTCATCATCCCCTTCAGCACGGCAAGATCACCACCGGGACGCACCTGATGATAGGCAGAGGAAATCTCTGTGGACGTCAGCGTTGCCATCTCGACGGCACTTTGGGGGGAAGCAAACCGTTCCAGCGCCCGCTCTTTTAACGGATTGAAGACCACTATCGGAACACCCCGCTTCGCAGCTTCTCGCAGTGTCGTCATCATGCGGGGGTGGTTCGTCCCGGGATTGTGTCCGAAGCTGAAGATGGCATCAGCATAATCGAAGTCTTCAAGTGTGACGGTGCCTTTGCCGACACCGATCGATTGAGGCAAACCTACGCTTGTCGCTTCGTGGCACATATTGGAACAGTCGGGGAAATTGTTCGTTCCGTAAGCTCGCACGAACAGTTGAAAAAGGAAGGCGGCTTCGTTCGAGGCTCTGCCGGAGGTGTAGAATTCCGCCATATTCGGATCGGGGAGCGCGTTCAACGCGTCGGCGATCGTCCGGCATGCGTCGTCCCATTCAATTTCGACGTATCTGTCTACGGTCGCATCATAGATCAGCGGTTGGGTTAGTCGCCCTTGGTTTTCGAGGTCATGATCATGCCAATCCCACAATTCTGAGACGGTGTGAGATGCAAAGAACGACTGCGTCAGGCGTTTGGCGGTAGACTCCCACGTGACGGCCTTGGCACCATTCTCACAAAACTCGAACGAAGACGTGTGTTTCGGATCAGGCCAGGCGCAGCCAGGACAGTCAAAACCATCGGGTTGATTGACCTTCAAGAGTGTTGCGGCTCCCTGTGCGGTTACCTGCTGCCGCGAAAGGCTTTCGGCCACCGCCTTCAATGCGCCCCAGCCGCCGGCTGCTGCGTTATACGTTTCAATGCCGTCGGGTCGTTTGCTGGCCATGTCAAATCCGCTTTCAAACTATGTTAATAAGGTAGTTTCAGCCGGTCCTGCTCACCGGGGGGATCGTCCGGCTTCTGGCAAGCGGAGAAGCCGCTTGGGCAGTGCCTGCGAATTGCACCCAGTATCCGAAGGCCACCATGATCCCACCGCCAACAATGTTGCCCAAAGTGACAAATACCAGATTGTGCAAAGCGCCATATACACTAATGGTTGCTGGATGAGGGCCAAGGAGCGCTAATAAGAAGGCGAACATGTTTGCCACGCAGTGCTCGAAACCAGCAGCAACGAAAATCATGATCGGCCAAAAAATCAAAAAGACTTTCGCAGCATCGTTTTCGGTTCGATAAGACATCCAGATCGCGAGGCAAACCAGCCAGTTGCATATGATGCCCCGGGCAAAAAGCTCGTGAGCCGGGGCACTGATTTTCGCCGCAACCGCGGCAAAGAATGCCGGACTGCCGTCGCCGAGCAGGACACCTCCGCCGCCAAGTTTAAAGAGCACCGCAAGTAAGAAAGCTCCTGCGAAATTGCCCAGCCAGCAAAGTACCCAAACGCGCAGGAGATCGATCAAACCAGTTTTGCCGCTCAGAAGCGCAAGCGGCATATACATGGTCATACCGGTGAAAAGTTCCGAGCCGGCAAAAATGACGATCGTCAGTGCCGAGGCGAAAACAGTACCCATTACAAGATGAGCCCATGAAGGGTCTGCATGTGCGCCCACCGTGAACATGATGATGTCGCCAAAGCCGATATATGCACCCGCCATAGTTGAGCCAATCATGAAGGCAAGTGGGTTACCTTTAAGCGTTATGGACTTGGACCTGCCCGACTCGGAGAGCTTGTTGATTGTTTCTTCGTACATTCGGATTCCTTTCGGGRAGCGAAGCCTGTATCCAAGTTGATGCCGCGCGACCCGGAGATCACCGCGCAACGTATCTACGCGCCGCTAACAACCGGTTGTTTGGTTTTTTTCAAAGCTTCCATTGCTGCTTTACCGAAGTTCAAATGTCCGGAGACGAGTTCCGGAGGGGTAAGTGCCAGCCACTGATTGAGAGAGACACCTGCGTAGTGGTCGCTTTTGAACGTCTCGAGAAACACAAGGGGCTTATCGCCGGTGTTTTCGATGTAATGTCCCATTGCGAAAGGAACATAACCGACGTCGCCGGCTGCGAAATCAAATGTGCGCGAGTGGCCGTTTGCTGCAAATACGCCCATTCTTCCAATTCCTTGAATGTAATATTGCCATTCGTCGGTATTCGGGTGCCAGTGCAACTCCCGCATGCCGCCCGGTTCGACTTCCACAAGGGCGGCCGCAATCGTTTTTGACACGGGGAAGTTTTTGGAGTCGGTAATGCGGACGGTGCCCCCGCTAGTTTTAATCGGAACCTGGGAACCCATTCGATGCACAAAACCATTGGGAACTGCGGTTGCGCCAGCAATCTTGTCACTGTCCAAGTTGCCAGGAATGGGAAGATTGAAAATGTAACGGTCGCTAGGAGCGGGCAGGTTGTCAAAGTTTGTTGCAGGAACGCCGAAATTTTTGGCGAGCACACTTTTTGGCACGTGCTTGAACCAATCGCTCAACAGGAACGTGCTGTCCTCGTCAAAACCTCCATCATCGAAAACGAGGAGAAATTCGCAGCCGTCAGGACCAAGCCCCTGAATGGAATGCGGTGTGCCAGATGGAAAATACCAGATATCCCCTGGACCAAGATCATCGACAAAGTTCTTGCCTTCGGGATCAACAGCGGTAACCCTGGCATTCCCATAAAGAATGTAAGCCCATTCGGATTCCTTGTGCCAGTGCAATTCCCGGACGCCGCCGGCATTCAGCCGCATATCAACGCCCGCGATGCTCTGGGAGATTCCAAGTTCCCGCTTCGTAATTTGCCGGGTCCAGCCGGCCGGATATTGC
>NZ_JBFUMG010000334.1:0-5022 GCF_054049495.1 Phyllobacterium sp. P5_D12
TTTCCGGAGTGGGCACCTATACCGGCCATGAAGACATGGCTGGATTTATCACAGCGTTGCTTTCGCTCCTCGTAGGTTTTGATGGCAATAATTGGCGCATCGCGGCCCTCGAACGTCGCGGCTTCAGCCTGCTCGGTGTTGTCGATGCGCGCAATGCGGACGATGCTGAAATGGCCTGGTTCCTTGGCGAAAACTTTGTTTCATCACCCGAAGTATCTGTGAGCGCCTGCCCTGCGGTACCTTCGCTGCAAGTCAGTCACAAGCCGGTGCTCAGCGGCATGGTCGGTCTCGTCAGCCACCGCGGAGAAAACTGAGCATGCGCGTGGCCATCATCGATTATGGGTCGGGCAATCTCCGCTCGGCAACAAAGGCATTCGAGCGCGCTGCGCGGGAAAGTGGTGTTGATGCGAGCATCGAACTGACAGCCGATGCTGACCGGGTCCGTACGGCTGATCGCATTGTCCTTCCGGGCGTTGGCGCCTATGCCGATTGCCGCCGTGGGCTCCATGCGGTCAACGGCATGGTCGAGGCAATCCATGAAGTAGCCGTGGAAAAAGCGCGGCCGTTTCTCGGGATTTGCGTTGGCATGCAGCTGATGTCGTCGCGCGGGCTGGAAAAGACGATTTCGACTGGCTTTGACTGGATCAAGGGCGACGTTCGCGAGATGGTGCCATCCGATCCCGCGTTGAAAATTCCGCAAATCGGCTGGAACACGATCCGGCTTACCCGTCCGCATCCATTGTTCGATGGAATTAAGACCGGGCCGCAAGGTCTTCATGCCTATTTTGTCCATTCCTACTTTCTCGATGCCGAGATGGAAAATGATGTCGTCGCCGTCACCGACTACGGCGGGCCGGTTACCGCTGCCGTAGCCAATGACAACATGGCGGGGACACAGTTTCATCCGGAAAAGAGCCAGGCGCTGGGCCTCGCTCTCATCGCCAATTTTTTAAGGTGGAATCCGTGATCCTTTTTCCGGCAATCGATCTGAAAGATGGCCAGTGCGTGCGGCTGAAGCTTGGCGACATGGATCAGGCGACGGTCTACAACGCCGACCCAGCCGCTCAGGCCAAAGCTTTTGAAGATCAAGGGTTTGAGTGGCTGCATGTGGTTGATCTGAACGGCGCTTTTGCTGGCCAATCGATCAACGGAGCTGCTGTCGAAGCGATCCTGAAGGCGACGAAAAATCCTGTACAGCTTGGCGGTGGCATCCGCAGCCTCGAGCACATCGAAAGTTGGCTGACGAAAGGCCTGTCGCGGGTCATTCTCGGCACCGTTGCCGTGCGCGATCCAGCGTTGGTGATCGAGGCCTGCAGGTGCTTTCCCGGCAAGATTGCCGTCGGCATCGATGCCAAAGGCGGCAAGGTTGCCGTTGAAGGCTGGGCCGAGGCGTCAACGCTCGGTGTGATCGAGCTGGCGAAGAAGTTCGAGGGCGCTGGCGTTGCTGCGATCGTTTACACAGATATTGATCGCGACGGCGTGCTTACGGGCATCAACTGGGAATCGACACTGCAACTTGCCGAAGCAGTCTCGATCCCAGTCATCGCTTCCGGCGGCCTGGCTTCGATCGCTGATGTCGTTCGCATGACCATGCCCGACGCACAAAAGCTCGAAGGCGCGATTTCCGGCCGCGCGCTTTATGACGGGCGTATCAATCCTGCAGAAGCATTAAAGGTGCTTCGCGATGCAAGGGAGCGCGCCGCATGACCCTCAAAGCCCGTGTAATACCCTGCCTCGACGTCAAGGATGGACGTGTCGTCAAAGGCGTAAACTTCGTCGATCTCATCGATGCCGGTGACCCGGTCGAGGCGGCGAAGGCCTACGACGCTGCCGGGGCAGACGAACTCTGCTTCCTCGACATCACGGCTTCTTCCGACAATCGCGAGACAATTTTCGATGTGGTGGCTCGCACCGCCGAGCAATGCTTTATGCCGCTGACGGTCGGTGGGGGGGTGCGCACCGTCGCCGATATCCGCAGGCTTTTGCTGGGGGGTGCCGACAAGGTATCAATCAACACCGCTGCTGTGGATAATCCTGATTTTATTGCCGAGGCCGCGGACAAATTCGGCAATCAATGCATCGTCGTCGCCATCGATGCCAAGAAGGTATCGCGCGAGGACGAGGCCGAGCGCTGGGAAATCTTTACCCATGGTGGAAGACGGGCGACAGGCATCGATGCCGTCGCCTTTGCGCGCAAGGTGGTCGATCTTGGTGCGGGCGAAATTCTGCTGACCTCGATGGATCGCGATGGCTCGAAGATCGGCTACGACATTCCCGTCACGCGGGCGATTGCCGATGCGGTTCGTGTCCCGGTTATCGCTTCCGGCGGTGTCGGCAATCTCGACCACATGGTTGAAGGCATTCTCGAAGGCCACGCATCAGCGGTGCTCGCCGCATCGATTTTTCACTTTGGCACCTATACGATCGCGCAAGCGAAGGCCCACATGGCAGCGGCGGGTATCCCGATGCGCCTTGATCCTGTCCGCTGACTGGAGAACTAGATCTAATGAGTTCATTTACCCTTGCTGATCTTGAACGCATCGTGGCGGAACGCGCCACGTCAGCGGACACCAAATCCTATACGGCCAGCCTTTATGCCAAGGGGATTGGCAAGGCCAGTCAGAAGCTGGGAGAGGAAGCGATTGAAACCGTCATTGCCGCCGTCTCCAGCGACAGGCAGGGTGTTATTTCGGAAAGTGCAGATTTGCTCTATCATCTTCTGGTCGTTCTCGGGATATCCGGCGTGAAACTCGGAGAAGTGCTGGAAGAGTTGCAGCGGAGAACGGCGCAGACCGGACTCCAAGAAAAAGCCGCGCGAGGACATGACTGATCATGTTTAAAGCTCCGGCTCTTGAACGGCAGACGGGAGAGGATGTCGTGGATCAGTTGGCACCCAGCGAGTTTTCGCCTTACCGGTTCTACAGTGCCGAGAGGTGGGCAGAATTTCGCGCTGATACGCCACTGACGCTAACCTATGATGAGGTCAAGCGGCTGCGCTCTCTCGGCGATCCGATCGATCTCGACGAGGTGAGCAGAATTTATCTATCGCTGTCGCGGCTGTTGTCGGCGCATGTCGAGGCGAGCCAGCTGTTATTCTATCAGCGCCGCCAATTCCTCAATACCGGAGACGCCTTCAAGACACCGTTCATTATCGGCATCGCGGGCTCGGTAGCCGTTGGCAAATCCACGACCGCGCGCGTACTGAAGGAATTGCTCGCCCGTTGGCCATCGAGCCCCAAGGTCGATCTGGTTACTACGGACGGCTTTCTTTATCCGAACGAGGTCCTTCGAGCCAAAGGTTTGATGGAGCGCAAAGGTTTTCCCGAGAGCTACGATGTCGGCATGGTCTTGCGGTTCCTGTCGCAGATCAAGGCCGGCCAGCGCAACGTCAACGCGCCGCTTTATTCGCACCTGACCTATGATGTGCTGCCGGGCCGCTATCAGACCGTAGATGCGCCGGACATTCTGATTTTCGAAGGGATCAATGTGCTTCAGGTCCGCGATCTGCCCGAAGACGGCAAAATGGTGCCATTCGTGTCGGATTTCTTTGATTTTTCGATATATATCGATGCCGATGAAGAGCAGATACACAATTGGTACATCAGCCGCTTCATGCGCTTGCGGGAGACGGCATTCAAGGATCCGAGCTCATTCTTCCATCGTTATTCGACGATTTCGGATGATTCCGCGCTGGCCATCGGCGAAAGCCTTTGGGCAAACATCAATCTGAAGAATCTGCGGGAGAACATTCTGCCCACACGTCCGCGCGCTGATCTCATTCTACGCAAGGGTGACAATCATTTGGTCGAGGAGGTTGCGCTCAGGAAGCTGTAACCCGTCTAAGCGTCAGGTTTATGCGGCCCGTACTTTTCAACAGCGTCGAAGTGCCGGGATAAATGCGATCGACGCCGTGAAACGCCATGCGGCCTTCCCCGCCAAGCACGATCACGTCACCGCTCGACAGCCGGATGGACTGCGTCTTGTCGTTGCGGTTCGTGCCGCCAAAGCGGAACAGGCACGCATCTCCGAGCGAGACCGAAACAACTGGCGCGTTCAGATTCTGCTCGTCGCGATCCTGATGGAGGCCCATTTTCGCTGTGTCGGAATAGAAATTGACGAGGCAAGCCTCCGGAAGAAGCGGAAAGTCGCCGACTTCCTGCCAGAGTTCGAGCAAACGCTGTGGGATGGCTGGCCATGGCCTTTGCGTCACAGGGTGGAGTGCCTGATAACGATAGCCGCCTTCCTTGTCCGTAACCCAGCCTAGCACACCACAATTTGTCATGCGCACGCTCATTTCCTTGCCGGTTTTCGGCATGGCAGGTACGTAAAGCGGCGCTTCCGTGACGACAGCCCGGATCTCCTCGACCAGCGCGGCCTGTTCGGCCGGACCAAAATGTTCGGGGAAGTAGCGAATGCCGGGAGCCAGCAAAAGCATCATCTATCCAACTATTCAAATTCAAAGGCCCGGCCGCAATAGGGAGCCGGGCCGTTCGGCAATGGAGATGCGATCAGCCGAGTTCGGGAATCCTGAGCACCTGACCTGGATAAATCTTGTCGGGGTGAGTAAGCATCGGCTTGTTGGCTTCGAAGATGAGCGTATTCTTCGCACCCTTGCCCTTGCCATACTGCGACTCGGCGATCTTCCACAGATTGTCGCCCTTCTTTACCGTATAGAACACCGGTTCCTTGGCGACGGAGCCGGTGGTAACTTCATCGACTTTCAGCCCTTCGGTCTCAACTTTAGAGATGCCGAGTGAATTTCCAACGGCGATGATAGCCTTTTCGAGTACTTCCTGATTGGTGACATTGCCTTTCAGAACTGCTTTGTCACCTTCAACCACTACCTGGACATTTTCAGTACCAAGCTTGTGGGAATCGAGTTCCTTCTTCAGCGCATCGGCACTTGGCTCGTCATCGCCGATGCCGATTTTCTTGCCTACGGATTTAACGAAATCAAATAGTCCCATGTCTGGCTCCTGTTGATTGTTCAAACCGAAATAGTGTTGTGGCATTACGTGATGC
>NZ_JBFUMG010000335.1:0-4996 GCF_054049495.1 Phyllobacterium sp. P5_D12
GCTAACGGCCAGCTTCATGGATTACACCATGCCGCGCGCGCAGAACCTGCCGTCGTTTAACATCATGACGACGGAAACGCCCTGCCCATCAAATCCACTCGGAATCAAGGGGTGCGGCGAGGCGGGAGCAATTGGTTCGCCCCCCGCCGTGATCAACGCCATCACTGATGCAATCCGTAACAACAATCTGACCATGCCGGCTACACCGCAAACTGTGTGGAATGCCATCCAGGCGGCGAAGTGAGGGGAAATCATCATGTATGAGACACAGTATCATCGCGCTGCCTCCGTTGAAGAGGCTGCAAGACTGATGGGTGAAGCCGAAGATGGCAAATTCCTGGCTGGTGGAATGACCCTGATTCCAACCATGAAGCAGCGCCTGGCGTCGCCGAGCGACCTTATAGATCTCAGGAGAATCGAAGCGTTGAAAGGCGTCACGGTCGATGGGCGCACCGTGCGGATTGGCGCGGTCACGACACATTACGATGTCTCGACTAATGAGGAACTCGCAAAGATATGCCCAGCCATTACCAATCTCGCTGGCCATATCGGCGATCCGCAGGTGCGAAACATGGGCACGATTGGCGGGTCGATCGCCAACAACGATCCGGCTGCTGACTACCCGTCGGCGCTATTGGCGCTTGATGCGACGATAATCACCAGCCAACGCTCCTTGCCCGCATCAGATTTCTTCATAGGCCTATTCGAAACGGCCCTTGCGCCAAACGAGATTATTGTGGCCGTGGAATTCGTTGGGCCGGATAGAGCGGCTTACAAAAAATTCCCAAATCCAGCTTCACTTTATGCAATGGCCGGTGTTTTCGTTGCCAAATCGGGCGACAATATCCGTGTTGCTGTAACAGGCGCAGGCGAGGGCGGCGTTTTTCGTCTCAAAGATGCAGAGACGGCACTCGCCGGAAACTTCAGCCCCTCGGCGCTGGATAGTCTCGCGGTGGATCCGGACGTACTCCTTTCCGACATGCATGCTTCTGCCGACTATCGTGCCAATCTGGTCAAGGTCATGACGAAGCGTGCTGTAGCGGAGATCACGAACAGGCCGATGTGAGACGGACATCCCTCGCGGTGTGGCGGCAGCACCGCTAGGCTGCACAAACCGCCGTCTTTGCCGTGTGATATTCCTGTTCAAGGCGGGCAATGAGGTTGCTTGCGGAAGCGATTTCTTTAACGGCCGAAATGCCTTGACCGCAGCCCCAGATATCTTTCCAGGCCTTGGCGCCGGTCGTCGCTGCCTCGAAGTCCATTTTGGAGGGGTCAGCCTCTGGCAAATGATCCGGATCCATTCCGGCCTTGGCTATTGATGGCTTCAGATAGTTTCCATGAATCCCGGTGAAGTAATTCGAATATACGATATCGGAAGAATTGGAGTCGACAATCATCTGTTTATAGTCATCGCCAGCGCGCGCTTCTGTGGTGGAGATGAAGGGTGAGCCGATATAGGCAAGGTCCGCGCCCATGGCCTGCGCTGCCAGAATGGCGCGGCCGGTCGCAATGGCACCCGACAGCAACAAAGGCCCATCGAACCATTCACGGATTTCCTGGACAAGCGCGAACGGCGAGAGCATTCCCGCATGGCCACCCGCACCTGCTGCGACTGCAATTAACCCGTCCGCGCCTTTGCGAATAGCTGAATTCGCATGGCGGTTGTTGATGATGTCGTGAAGGACAATACCACCATACGAGTGGATGGCCTCGTTCACCTCCGGCACCGCTCCCAACGATGAAATAACGATGGGAACTTTGTATTTTACGCACATCATCAAATCGTGTTCGAGCCGCTTGTTCGAGCGGTGTACAATCTGATTCACGGCAAACGGCGCAGCAGGGCAGTCGGGGTTTTTCTCGTCATGACTGCGTAGGTCTTCCGTAATCTCTGCGAGCCACTCGTCGAGCTGTGCTTCGGGGCGGGCATTCAAAGCCGGAAAAGATCCAACAATTCCGGCCTTACACTGGGCGAGCACGAGCGCTGGATGTGAAATAATAAACAACGGAGCGCCAACCACCGGAATTCGCAACTTCGACTTCAAAATATCCGGCAAGGCCATTGTCCATCTCCAAATTTTGACGTTAGCGTAAACGTAATTTGCTTTACCAGAGCTGATGCATTGGGGGCAAGTGAAAGGTAAGTGATATTATGATCGAGTGGCGATGCAGCGTTTCGAACAATAGCGTTCATAATTCGAAACGGCCATCATTGCGCCGTGCGAGTCTTGAATAAGCAGCGAGATGCGTTATGGCTAGCCAATCATGGGAGCCGTGTTGAAGGGATAATTGTCGAGTTGGAAGCAATCGAGCAAGCGATCAGGAATGCGTTGGCCAAAGTCGATGTCGGGAACCCTGCGATTCGGCAGAAGGTTTACGAATCGGCTTGGGGAGCGCATGAGCGTTCGCTTGCGGCAAACGGGGCGTTGGACGATGGGCAACGGGACGAACGCCGCGAACGGCTGAAGGACGCAATCACCAGGATCGAAAAAGAAGTTCAGACAACTGGTTCGATAGCGCCTCCGGTGCCTGCGCCAGTTGTTGAAAGGCGTGAACCAGTGCTTTCGCAGTCTGCGACAAGGATCGAACCAACGATTGATGTTGGACGGGAACCTGAACTTGACGCGCCGGAACTGATATCGGATGGACCTGTTACTACCGACAATTATCGCCCGGACCGTCTGCGCCCACGGCTGAAGCGAAACACGGAACGCAAAAAGGCGAGCGGCCTAACCAAATTTGTTATAATTCTTGCCATCCTGGCCCTAGCGCTCGGTCTGCTTTGGCTTGTTGCTTCCGGAATCATCAATTCGAAACCGTCCAGCATCCCGCCAAGTACCGGCAATCCGGCCGTAAGCGGTAGCCATGAGCCGCTGAAGGAAGGCGAGTTGTCGCCTGAGGGTAGCTGGATTACGATTTTCGATCCGTCTGATACAACTCAGGTATCTGTCGCCGGACGGGCGACGGCCACGATCGGTGGTGATCAGGTAGAGAAGTATCTACGTATCAAGTCGCCTGGTGAAGCCGATGAAGTTAGTTTCCAGGTCGGCCAAGGCGTTCTCGAACAGCTTGCCGGTAAAAACACGATGTTCGATATCGTGGCCAAGAGCGAGGATGGTGCCAGGACGCAAATGGCGGTGAGCTGCGACTTCAGGGATCTGGGTGATTGCGGACGCACGCGTTTCGATGTTTCCGATGCGAGCAGCGAGTATCTGGTGCAGAAGCAATTTCCGGCGGACAAGAAACCGGTTGCGGGCGGCGCGATCAAGATCAATTCGGATATAACCCAGGCGGGAAAGTCGGTCGATATCATCTCGATTCGCGTCCAGGTCACGAATTAGAAGAAGATGGAGCGCGCGTTTCTATCTTCTGGCGATCTGATTGCCGACCGMCGTGCCTCCTATGCTGATATGCTATTCGAAACCGGAGACTATGGTGCGGCTGCCGACCTCATGCGGCAAGCACTGGAGATAACTCCCAATTGGACTGCCGGCCTTTTTCGGCTTGGCGAGATGCATGAGGYGGCGGGGCAGGGTGATGCCGCGGCTGAAGCTTGGCGCAAATTGCTGCAGCTCGATCCAGACGATCGCTTTGGCGCAGGATTGAAGCTAGCAGCAACCGGCCACGCTGCCGTACCGGAAACGCCGCCGACAGCCTATGTCGAAACCCTATTCGACGCTTATGCGCCAACCTTTGAAACAGCGCTTTTGGAGAGACTGGAGTATCGCGTCCCCGAATTGCTGGCGAACGCGATCAAGGTAGCTACGCCGGAACGGCGTTTCCGCTCCGTGCTTGATCTTGGCTGCGGTACCGGCCTGATGGGTCCGTATTTCCGTGCCGATGCCGATGAACTAGGCGGCGTGGACCTCTCCGATGCCATGCTGCAGAAGGCTGCCGAAAAACAAGTCTATGACATTCTTATCAAAGGCGATGTCAACGAACTCGATACGCCTGCCCAAAGCGCCGATCTCATCATTGCGGCGGATGTCTTTGTCTATGTCGGTGATCTCCACCGTGCATTCAACAATGTCGCCGGGGCCTTGGTCCCGGATGGGTTGTTCGCATTTTCCGTTGAGAACCATTCGAGCGACAATGGGCTGATCTTGCAGCCATCGCTACGTTACACCCATTCCGAAAGCTATGTTCGGCGGGTCCTGGCGGAGAATTCCATGACATTGGTAAGTTTGCAGCAGGAGACCATCCGTCTTGATCGGGGCAAACCCCTGCAAGGGCTTATTGTCGTCGCGAAGCCCGACATCTGATTAATCTTTGCGGAATACCAGTCTTCCCATCCAACCAGTCACGACGGCAAGGAACACGGCAAAAAGACCGTAAAGCAGGCTGTATTGATTGGCGGCGCGGTAGATGCGGAACTCCAGCCCCGCTTTGACAATGTTGAGGCTCGTCGAGCTTTCACGCAAGAACTCACCATTGCGAAACAGATATGCGCGAGCAATGTGTTTGCCCACAGGCACGTTGGCGGGCAATGAGAGGGTCGCCCGGAACAACGTGGATGACAGGAATTGCACGTCGCCAGGGCGTTGATTGTACAGACGCTGTTTGAGCTTCAGCCGGGGCAACTCCTTAGTGAACTCCTTCAGGGATTCGCTCGATCCAAAGCCGTCAGGCATTGGCTCGTAGAAGATATTGTTGACCCCTAGGCTAAGCTGGCCGAATATTTTCGGCGTTGCTATATCCTGCAGATTACGGGTTGATGCGAGCGAATAGGATGCCGGAATGTGTTGGAACGATACGGATTCCGCATTGACCCAAATGCCAAAAAATCTGTCCTTGCGTCGCACGACAAAATCCCTCTCGGGACCTTCCAGAACCACAACGATATCATAGCGACCTTGCCGCTGGATAAGCGGATCAGCATTGTCCAATGCACCGAAAACCGTCAGGTCAGTGCCTCGGAAACCGGACGTAATCGCAATCGTGTCAGTAGAGAGACCGATTTCAATAGTTTCCTTGTTGCCAGGCAATTGCTGTGCGT
>NZ_JBFUMG010000336.1:0-4988 GCF_054049495.1 Phyllobacterium sp. P5_D12
GCGCTTGATCCCTATCGCGGCAAGGAGATTTCCCCGGGTGCGCATGTGCAGTCGGATGATGAGATCGATGATTTCCTGCGCGAACACGCAGAGAGCGCTTTTCACCCCTGTGGCACCTGTAAAATGGGCTCGGCAAACGATCCGATGGCGGTGGTCGATCCGCAGTGCCGGGTGATAGGCGTCGAAGGTCTTCGTATTGCGGATAGTTCGATCTTCCCGCGCGTTACCAATGGCAACCTCAATGGCCCTTCGATCATGGCCGGCGAAAAGGCTTCCGACCATATTCTTGACCGCGATCCCTTGCCTCGCTCCAATCAGGAGCCATGGATCAATCCGCGCTGGCAGGTGAGTGACCGCTAGGCTACAAACAATAACTTAGGAGAACACCATGCGCGCGCAGCCAAAGGCATCGCATTTCATCAATGGCCGCTTCGTCGAAGACAAGGACGGCAAGCCGCTTGATGTGATTTATCCCGCAACGGGCGAAATCATCGCCAGGCTCTTTGGCGCGACACCGGCGCTGATCGAGCAGGCGGTGCAGGCTGCCGCCGCCGCGCAACCAGCTTGGGCTGCGCTGAAGCCGGTGGAACGCGGCCGCATCCTGCGCCGCGCCGCCGATATCCTGCGCGCCCGCAATGCCGAAATCGCTGAACTTGAAACGCTCGATACCGGCAAGGCTATTCAGGAAACGCTCGTTGCCGATCCCGCATCCGCTGCCGATGCACTGGAATTCTATGGCGGCATCATCGCCGGGTTCAATGGCGAGATGATCGAGCTTGGCGGATCCTATGCCTACACGCGCCGCGAGGCCTTGGGCGTTTGCGTCGGCATCGGCGCGTGGAACTATCCGATTCAGGGTGCAGGCTGGAAATCGGCACCGGCGCTTGCTGCCGGCAATGCCATGATCTTCAAGCCGTCCGAAAACACACCGCTGTCGGCCCTTGCCTTGGCTGAAGTCTACAAGGAAGCTGGCCTGCCCGATGGTCTGTTCAACGTGTTGCAGGGTTTTGGCGATGTCGGCTCGCAGCTGGTCGATCATCCGCTCGTCGCCAAGGTCTCGCTGACCGGCTCGGTTCCGACAGGCAAGCGCGTGCTGGCACAGGCCGGATCGCATATGAAGCACGCAACCATGGAACTCGGCGGCAAATCTCCGTTGATCATTTTCGACGACGCCGACGTGGAAAATGCAGTCGGTGGTGCACTCCTTGGCAATTTCTATTCAACCGGCCAGGTGTGCTCCAACGGCACGCGCGTTTTCGTACAGGGCGGCATCAAGGATCAGTTCCTTGACCGTCTGACCACGCGCACCAAGGCCATTCGCCTCGGGGATCCGCTCGATCCGGACATTCACCTCGGACCACTGGTCAACGCTTCCCAGCGCGACAAGGTCGTGTCCTATATCGAAAAGGGCAAGGCCGAAGGTGCGACGCTGCATTTCGGTGGCGGCGTCCCTCAGATGCAGGGTTTCGAGGGCGGATGCTTCGTCGAACCGACCATCTTCACCAACGTAATTGACAACATGGTCATCGCGCGCGAGGAAATCTTTGGACCCGTCATGGCAGTCCTTGATTTTCAAGAGGAGGACGAAGTTATTGCCCGCGCCAACGATACGGAGTTCGGCCTGTCGGCGGGGGTATTCACCAAGGACCTGTCGCGCGCGCACCGCGTGATCAGCCAACTCAAGGCAGGCACTTGCTGGATCAATACCTATAATCTTGCACCGGTAGAAATGCCGTTCGGTGGCTTCAAGCAATCCGGCGTTGGCCGCGAGAACGGCCTTGCCGCGCTTTATCATTACAGCCAGATCAAGTCGGTCTATGTCGAAACCGGCAAGGTAGAGAGCCCTTACTAGGGTCAGGCTCCTAAGGCTTCTTGCCGACGTAAGCCACGTATTGCGTCAGCGCGCATACCAGATGATAGAAGATCGAAGCCGGAACGTCTTCGGCTTTGGCCTTTCCCGTCTCATCGATGAGGTCGATCCATAGCCCCTTTGGTGCAGGTTCTATATGCCAGCGGAAGAGACGGCCTACCCTCGCTTCCACCTCAGGCTTCAAGTCCGGTCCCCCATTGCCATCGAGCGCGATGGCGGCCTTGACGGCTTCAGTCTGCGGCCAGCTGCGTGAATTGGTGTCCAGCGGCAAACCGTGACGCGACACAGCATTGTAGGCAAGTTCTGTCGAGCGGTTGAGACCGTTCGCGATCGCCGACGCATAGAGTTTGCGCCCATAGCGCATGACATCTTTTTGACCCGTAACCCGAGCAAAGTCGGACAGGAGCGAAGCCCATTCGAAATGATGGCCAGGTTCCGTCCATTCCCCCTGTTCGCCGGGTGCGCGGGACCAGTCATTGCTGAAATATTCGCCCAGCGTCCAGGTTTCGGCATCGAACATGTGGTGCCGGAAGAGATCAACGATTCGCGCGGCCCTTTGAAGATAGTCGCGATTGCCGGTCGCTTCATGCCAGGCGAGGAAAGCTTCAAGCAGATGCATATGCGGGTTGGCCCGCCGCAGGCCCGTGTCGCCCGGTGTCTCGAGGAAGCCCGTCAGGCGGGCGTCGGCCAGATAATCGTCGATAAACACAAAGGTTTCGGTACCAAGCGCCAATGCCTCCTTGTGCCCCGCCTTGTGTGCATGGGCCAATGCTAGCAATACACACGACTGATCATAGGCATCCTCGGTGGGATCCAAAACGCTGCCGTCTTCGTTGAATGTCTTTGTCCAGCCGCCGCGATCCGTACGGCCCTTCTTGATGTAGCTGATTCCGTGGTCGATCAGCGCGTTGGCAGGTCCATCCCAGCCCATCTCATGCGCCACGGCAAATGCGTAGATCTGCCGGGCCATCGTACGCATGCGCTTGGTCTTCTTGATGGGAATCGCATCGAAGGAAAGCGCCTCGTGGAACCCACCATGTCTGTCGTCGACACCCACCGTAGACCATAGCGGCAGTGTTTCATCGAAGAGCCAGTGACGGACACGGTTGCCATACGCACCGACATGCGGAAGCCGGTCTTGTGCGGGCGTGAACTTGGTCTCCAGCCGCCCGGTTTTCTCGAGTTGCTCGACAATCTTGCGAACATTCTGGCTCTCGCTAACCGGCGCAACGAAAGTGGCATCCGCCGTGGCGACCACAGCCGTGTCGCGCAGCCCGACTGCGGAAAGCAGACGGCCATCGCTGCGCAGATAGCTATGCTCGCAATCGATCGCCACCACATCGCCAACAATCACATTGCCGTTGCCATCGACGGAACCGACTTCCAAAAGGGATTGCCAGGAACCAAGATCATTCCAGCGGAATTTTGCCGGAACGAGTGCAATGTCCGAGGCCCGTTCCATGATGGCATAGTCAACCGAAATGGATGGCACAGCGGCGTAAAGGTCATGCGGCAGATACGTGCCGGATATGTTCGTATCCGCCTTGTCGAGCGCGGCAATCGCGCCGTCCCAGATTTCGGCGGCATGCGACTTGAAGACGTCGCGCATGACACTGGCCCGAAAGAAGAAAATGCCGGYGTTCCAGAGAAAATTCCCCGATTCCAGATATTGTTTCGCAGTCTCTTCGTTTGGCTTTTCGACAAAACGCACGACGTCGCGAATATCGCCGGTCTGCAGACTGGTCTCGATATAGCCGTATCCGGTTTCTGCGCGATCCGGCTGGATACCGAAGACGACGATCCGGCCTTCATTGGCGGCGCTAATACCGGATTCGATGGTGTTCCAGAAATCCCGATCGGTGGTTATCTCGTGATCGGACGGAACCACGAGCACGAGTTCATCGCCATGCTCGCGCAACGTTATCTCCGTTGCCAGTGCAACTGCGGACGCGGTATTGCGGCCCATCGGTTCAAGGATAGGCCGGCCGCCGCCAAGGTCGATCCCAGCGAGATCCTGGTTGATGTGGTCCGAATGACGCTCCGAGGCCAGCAGGTAAACCGGGACGGCACTCCCTTCGATCCGGGCACCCATTCGCTTGACTGTGCGCAGCAGCATTGAGCCCTGCCCGGAAATATTGTGGAATTGCTTGGGGAAATCTTCGCGCGACAGCGGCCAGAGCCGCGAACCGACACCGCCGCTCATGACAAAGCTGATGATTTTTTGCTTTTTTGCCGCCATCGATCGCATTCCCGCTGCTCTAGTGCCTCAAAACTTTGCTTTTCGAATGGATACTAGACTTTCCTCCCTGATCACAGTGCATAAATCGGCAGTTTCACATGTGACCTCGAGTTCCCGCCGCCTTAATTAAAAAGGGGCGCAGGAAACAACTTGCAGGCGCTGAAACCGGACGTTATATACCCCGCGTACTGGTCACGGAGTGTAGCGCAGCCTGGTAGCGCACGTCGTTCGGGACGACGGGGTCGGAGGTTCGAATCCTCTCACTCCGACCAGTGAAAACCTGAGCTTTCGATTTCTCAGAAGCATTCACCCCACAGATATCCCCACAGATTGGATGCGCCGGCGCGAAATGTGGAACGAAATGTGGCTCAATGTGCCGACTGTTTTCATGCATAGTATTGCCAATAGATTGTATCCAGAGAATTGCGTGACTAGCGCCGCATCTCAAGGGCCCCGCCATAGCATCGCTCGCTTGGCGGCAGCCGTCGAACGTCCTATAATAATAAAAAGGGAGGGGAGAAAATGGAGAGGGACGAATTCGTGTCATCGGTGGTTCAGGACACTCTTCGCCAGGAAATCACCGAACTGAGAAAGCGCGACGAGCGCCGGATGCCGACTAGCTTATTCTGGGGACTCTTAATTGGATTTGGTCTTGCTATATGGTTGATCGACTAACCTCCCCACGCATCACCGATAGCACTGTTAAACTTCCGGTGTGACAGGCCGATAGATTGTTCTTTTAAATCAACAAACGTTTCAAATTTCCGCGTGCGATAACGGGCGGCTGGTGTAGCTAAGTCGCGCCACACGCATAGGCCTCGAGCGCTTTGCGGTTGAGAATGTGAATCTTGCCTTGAGCTCCGTCGATTACCTTACGCT
>NZ_JBFUMG010000337.1:0-4983 GCF_054049495.1 Phyllobacterium sp. P5_D12
AACGTGAAGCGCATGGCCTTCTCGAGGAAGCCAAACAGAAGACCGAAGAATACGTGACACGCCGCAAGAAGCTCGCCGAGCAGAAGATCGCTCAGGCCGAGACTGAGGCCGTCAACGAAGTTCGGGCGTCGGCCGTCGATATCGCTGTCGCAGCCGCCAGCCACATTCTTGGCAAGAAGGTGGACGCCAAGACATCGGCTGACTTCTTCAAGTCATCGCTGACTGAGGTAAAATCCCGCCTCAACTAAAGCAAGAACGGGAATTTAGAACGTTCACGAAGCCGCCGAAAGGCGGCTTTCTTTTTAATTCTCACTTTGATCTGAATCCGGCAGATGTTTTACGCAGGAATCCTTGAATCTCGCACAAGAGTTCGCGATTCCGGTGCAAGAAAGTGCGAATCTGGCGCAAGAATTTCAACCCATGAGTGAAATTGGGTGGTGCCAAGTTGAAATACGAAGGTCTGTTGAGATTCATGTCAGGGCGAGGCGAAAACGGTGGTTTTCGAGCATCGGAGCGCAGCGTACATTTTGGTACGTGAGCACCGGAGCGCAGAAGAACGCCGTTTGCAGGCCGCCATGGCGTGAATGCCAACAGACCTTAGGCCTGGCGCTCTTTCAGCGGCGAGAAACTGAAGCGGTGCAGGCCGACCACCGGACCATGCGCCTCCATGGCATTGCGGTGGTACTCCGTCCCATATCCGGCGTGCATTTCCAGACCATAAAGCGGAAAGTATTTGCCGGTCTGCGCCATCATCCGGTCGCGAGTCACCTTGGCGAGGATGGAGGCCGCCGCGATCGATACGGAACGCTGGTCGCCCTTGATCAGCGCCGTCGCCGGGCAGGGAAGCCCGGGGGCCACGTCGCGCCCGTCTATGAGCGCATGACCCGGCAGGATTGCCAGACCGCACACAGCCCGGCGCATAGCCTGGAGTGCGGCTTTCAGAATATCGGTTGCATCGATCACCGGCGCAGAAATGCTTGAAACGGCGCAAGCAAGTGCTGTTTCCGTAATAATATCAAAAAGTTCCTCGCGGCGCTGCGCTGTCAGCCGTTTCGAATCGTCAAGGCCTTTTGGTATTTTCTTCGGATTCAAAATGACCGCGGCCGCTACCACTGGTCCCGCCAGCGGACCGCGCCCGGCCTCGTCTATACCGGCGATAAGCTCAATCCCGCTGCGCATAAGTTTCCGCTCGCTGGCAAAGTCCGGTTTGCCAGGTTCGATAGGAAGAAGCAGAGAATCAGAACGCGATCGAGCCATGTTGCGACGAGCCTCGCATTCGCTCTGATTCTCTGCAAGCCCTGGGTAGCTGATGGGGTGGGCTACCCAAGGTCACGTCAGGCTAGAGGGGGCATGCCTGACGGAAGTAACTTATTGATTTTGCTGATAATCATCCCAAAATCGTCATAACGCGTTAAAACCTATAGTAGTGACAATTGTTCGCTTCCGGGTGTGGCCTCGAACAAATCCGTCCGCAGCCGGCGCTTGTCCACATTGATGCCAAGCCGCTTGGCAGCTATTTCAAATCGCCTGCCGATCTGCCAGGCATAGGGTCCTTCACCGCGCATGCGTTTACCCCATTCCGCATCGTAATCCTTGCCACCTCGCATTGATCGGACAAGTGAAAGAACGTGGCGGTAGCGATCCGGATAGTTGCGTAGCAGCCAGTCTTTGAAGATCGGGCTGACCTCCAGTGGCAGGCGCAAAAGCACATAACCAGCCTCCCTGGCGCCCATGGCGTTGGCACTGTCGAGAATACGTTCGATCTCATGATCATTGAGGCCGGGAATGATCGGTGCAACCATCACGCTCACCGGAATACCGGCATCCGAGAGACTGCGAAGCGCTTGCAAGCGCCTTGTCGGGGTCGAGGCGCGAGGCTCCATCGTACGTGCAAGCTTGCCATCGAGTGACGTCACCGAAAGCGCAACCTTGGCGAGGCCTTTCTCGGCCATGCGTGCAAGAATGTCCTGATCTCGCACAACCAACGCGGATTTCGTAACGATTCCAACAGGATGTTGATGCGCCTCCAGCACCTGCAAGATGTCCCGCATGATGCGCCATTTCTTTTCCACAGGCTGATAGGGATCAGTGTTCGTGCCGATCGCAATCGTCTTTGCCGTATAGCCGGGCTTGGACAATTCCTTGTCCAGCATCTTCGCCGCATCGGGCTTGGCAAACAGCTTGGATTCAAAATCCAACCCTGCCGAAAGACCCATATAGGTGTGTGTAGGGCGGGCGAAACAATAGATGCACCCGTGCTCGCATCCGCGATAGGGATTGATCGAACGGTCGAAACTGATATCCGGCGAGTCGTTGCGGGTAATGATCGTGCGCGGTTTTTCCACCTGCACTTCGGTCTTGAAAGGCGGCAAATCCTCGATGGTTTCCCAGCCATCATCGTAGACATGGCGGGTCTCTGCTTCGAACCTGCCGGTTGGATTGATGCCGGCTCCGCGGCCGCGCCGCCGTTGATGGTCAACCCTCAGGCCAGCTTCCTCGATCAACGCATTCGCATGTTGTGCACGGCCCTGGCCAAAGGCAGCCTTGTCTGCTTGCACCACAATGTTCATTTGCCTTGTCTCCTTTGGCAGGGAGCGAAACGAGTCGCTCGTCATAGCCGCAACATGAATCTATTCCTAGCAAACTTTGAGAACAAAGCAAGAACAATCTTCGCCGAAAGGAGTGATGGAAATTCTTATAATAATACTATATTGGCTCCTGATGATTTCCGTCCTGATTGAAACCCAAAATTCGGATGAGGCTTTGGCGAGGACGCTTGGCGGACTGGTGGGCGGCGCCGTGGAAGGTATTTTGAGCGATGTGATCATTATCGATCAGGGCTCTGTCGACCAGACCCATCGCGTTGCCGATGCTGCCGGATGCATCTTTCTGCAGGACCAGACTTTAATCGATGGTTTCAGGCGGGCGCGTAGCGAATGGTTCCTGTTTCTCGAGCCTGGCGCGCGACTTCTGGACGGTTGGATGGAGCCCGCAGCAGTACATGTAGAGCGCATGCAAGGGCCTGCCTGCTTCACCCGATCGCACACTCATCGCAGGCCGTTTCTGAGCCGCGTATTCTCTCCGGGAAACCCGTTGGCTGATGGGTTGCTTATTTCGAAGCGCCAATCAATGGCATTGTTCAGTCCAGGAAAGAAGGCGGCCGATATTGCGCGCGGGCTTGCGATGAAACGGCTTCGGGCGGAGATTATTCCGGCCCCGTCAACGAAGACCTAGCCCTTGCCGCCGCGCGTCAGATGTTCATCCAGCCGCGGCATGATCTCGACGAAATTACACGGCATGTGCCGGTAGTCCAGCTGGTATTGCAGAATATTATCCCAAGCGTCCCTGCAGGCGCCGGGCGACCCGGGCAGAACGAAAACGAAGGTCGCATTGACGACGCCGCCGGTTGCCCGTGATTGAATCGTCGAAGTGCCGATCTTGTCATAGGAAATACGGTGGAACACTTCGGAAAAGCCGTCCATGCGCTTTTCGAAGATCGGCTCGAGCGCTTCCGGGGTCACATCGCGGCCCGTAAAACCTGTGCCGCCGGTGGTTATGATCACGTCGATTTGCGGGTCATTTGACCATAAAAGCACGCGATCCCGAATTTTCTCTGCGTCATCGGTGACGATGGTCCGCTCTGCCAATATATGGCCTGCGGAGAGTAGCCTCTCGGTCAGCGTGTTTCCGGATTTGTCATCTTCGAGCGTACGTGTATCGGAGACCGTCAGAACGGCGATCTTGACCGGCACGAACGGTCGTGTCTCATCGATCCGAGCCAAGCTCAACTCCTCTCCACGCCATTGTGTGTGGCAACAACGAACCAACCCGGCTGAGCCCGCTTGAGCGCCGCTGCCGCAGTTTCGGCCTCCTGGTCGCTGTCGTAAATTGCAAAACAGGTACTGCCGGAACCGGACATGCGCACCAGTCGAGGATCCGTGTTACGCAACGCCTTCATAACATCGCCGATTGCCGGAGTGAGCTTTTCAGCTGCCGAAGAGAGATGGTTGTCCGTCTTCCCGAGATAGAGGCAGACATCGTGCACGCTGGAGAGCCTGGGCAGCCCGTGAAGAGGCTGGTTGTCGCGGTTTACAAGCGCCGAAAAAACTTGAGGAGTTGAGGTTGATACACCACTATTGACGAGGACCATCGGCAAATGCGGAAAGTCGTCGATGCCTTCGATTTCCTCGCCGATGCCCCGTGCAATCAATGGCTGGCCATACAGGCACATTGGGACATCTGCGCCCAAGGTCAGGCCGATTGCAGCCAGTTCGTTCGTTTCGATGCCCCAGAGCGCTGTCAGCGCCCGCAAAGTTGCCGCGGCATCACTCGAACCGCCGCCAATACCGGAAGCGATCGGAAGGTGTTTTTCAAGATGAATGGCAACAGGAGCGGCCTTTTCGGGAAATCGGGCGCGCAGAGCATTCCTTGCCCTGAGTACGAGGTTGGTTTCGTCATCGGGCAAGCCGTGTCCAAAGGGACCGGACACTTCGAAGGTGTCGAATGGCGCCGGTTTTGCGCTCACCTTATCGCCGACATGCGCAAATACAACTATGCTGTCGAGCAGATGATAGCCGTCATCCCTGCGCCCGGTCACATGCAGGGCAAGATTGATCTTGGCCGGGGCGATCAAGCTGATCGTACGCTCTACACTGTCCAGCATTTGAAATCAGTCTTTGCGCAAACGGTATTCGCCCGTCTCGGGATCCTGCACCAATGTTCCTTGTGCACGATTCTGCACTTCTTTTTCCGCTTCGCGAACCCGCTCTGAAACGCGCTGCGCCTCTTTCTTGAACGAGCGATAGCCGTAAAAGGCAGCACAGCCGACCAGAGCGAAAAAGATCAATTGTGGCATCGTCCCAACCTCGAAAACCAGATGTTCTGAGTATTAATAGCACGCCACTGCGAGCTTGCCAAAATTCGCGGCGCTCAGATCATAGCCCAAATCGCGACCAAAGTGCCCGTTCCTCGGCAGCGCTGACC
>NZ_JBFUMG010000338.1:0-4981 GCF_054049495.1 Phyllobacterium sp. P5_D12
TTCCTGGCTGGGCGAGCCTGGCACTGCCCTCGCGTCGCTTATCGTGGCCGATTGCTGGAAGAATTTTCCATTGGTGGCGCTGATTGCGCTGGCCGCCCTGCAGGCTGTACCGCGCGATATCACCGCTGCATCTATGGTCGACGGAGCCGGTGCCTGGTCGCGCTTCCGCTTCGTCATCATGCCCTACCTCGCGGGGCCCTTGATGGTGGCGCTTGTCTTGCGCACCATCGAGGCGTTCAAGGTCTTCGACATCATCTGGGTCATGACGCGCGGCGGTCCGGCCAACAGCACACGCACATTGTCCATCCTCGTCTACCAGGAGGCGTTTTCTTTCCAGCGAGCGGGTTCGGGCGCATCATTGGCGCTGATCGTCACCCTGCTGGTGACAGTGCTCGCCGTCGCCTATGCCGCCCTGATCCGCAAAAGCGCGGGAGTGTCATAATGGAACGCCGCAGCCACACCGCAACGATCCTGGTACATTTGGCAGCTCTGGTTCTTCTCGTTGTGATCCTGGCGCCTGTCGTGTGGCTTTTCGTTATGAGTATTTCCTCGACGCCGGATCTTATTGCCAAGCCTTTGCACTGGTGGCCCGATACGGTCGATCTGTCCCGCTACGGTGTCCTGCTTTCTTCAGTCGCGAACAGCGCCGGTGAGGCCTTCGTCGCGTCGCTGTTCAACAGCATCAAGGTGGCCGGTATGGCGACTGTGGCGGCGCTTATCGTAGCCGTCCCCTCCGCTTGGGCCGTATCGCGCACGCCATCGGTCGGCTGGTCGCTCTATGCAGTTATTGCCACCTACATGCTGCCTCCGGTAGCCTTGGCCGTACCGCTCTACATGACCCTTGCCTGGGCAGGCCTCCTCAACAATGTCTTCGGTCTGGCCTTGGTCTATCTTACAATCCTCGCGCCGTTCACCACTTGGCTGATGAAATCGGGCTTCGATTCGATCCCACGCGAAATTGAAAGCGCAGCAACCATGGATGGCGCCCGGCTGGATCAGATCCTGCGGCTAATCACCTTGCCGCTCGCAGCACCCGTCATGGCAACGGCTGCACTCTTCGCGTTCCTGCTTGCCTGGGACGAATTCTTCTATGCCCTGTTGTTCACTTCGGACCAGCGGGCAAAAACCTTGACCGTTGCGATCGCTGATCTCGCTGGCGGACGCGTCTCGGATTACGGATTGATTGCCACAGCGGGAGTGCTTGCCGCCCTCCCCCCGCTAATCGTTGGTCTCTTCATGCAGCGCGCCCTGATCGCGGGCCTGACAAGCGGCGGCGTCAAAGGATGAGCATGTCTTCGCAAAAGAACAAACCTATCGGTCTGATCGCCATCGAGAAAGAAATGGCGCGGCAGAATGCCGATGCGATTTCCTCCTTCGAGGCGGCTGCTCCACTTGCCGTGACCATCGCCCAATCCCTGCGTATGACCGGGCGTCTGCTACTGCTCGGCATGGGTGGGTCGCATGCGGTTGGCCGCGCGGTCGAACCGCTGTATCGCGGCCTTGGTATCGATGCCGTGGCACTGCCGTTGTCCGAACAACTAGGTCAATCGATATCATTAGTCGGCAAAACAATTCTTGTGACCTCGCAGTCGGGTGAAAGCGCCGAAATCCTGCGCTGGTTTGCCGAGGCTGGCGTGCGGGCCGATACTTTCGGCTTGACGCTCGAAGGCGGTTCCACCCTTGCCCGCACCGTGCCGTCACTGGTCGGTTCCGGCGGTACGGAAAACGCCTTTGCGGCAACGCGCAGTCTGACTGTCAGTTTTGCCCTGCATCTTGCTGTGCTCAGTGCGCTTGGCGAGGATCCGGCCGAAGCGCTCGCCATCTTGAATACCGACAGCAAGCCGAATGTCGATGCTGCGGTAGCCGCATTGTCGGACGTATCGGCTGTCGTAACCTCCGGTCGCCGCATGCAGGGTGTCGCGGAGGCGATTGCGCTCGGTCTCACCGAACTCTCACGCATCCCGTGCTTCTCGCTTGAAGGCGGACAATTGCGTCACGGTCCGATGGAAATGCTCGGACCGAAGGTCGGTGTCGTCCTGTTCCGCGCCAAGGATGCAACATCGGAATTGGTCGCCCGCATGGCGGCCTCCGCACGGGAAGCCGGGTCGCCGGTTGTGGTGTTCGATGCATCCGGGGAAGCGCCGCTCAAAGGTACCGCTACGATCGATGTCGGTGTTGCCAGCGGCATAGCGGCCGTTTTTGCACTCCTGCCCGCCGCCCAGCACTTCATGCTCGGTTTTGCCGGCGCGCGCGTTGCCGATCTCGGCACGCCTGTGCGCTCGACCAAGATCACGCGGGACGAGTGAGAGCGATGCTGCCACTCGCCGTCATCGGAAACGTCAATGTCGATTTGATCCTCGGCCCGGCCGATCCATGGCCTACGCCCGGAACCGAGATCATGGTGGATTACGACGAATTGCGCGTCGGCGGTTCGGCCGGCAATGCCGCGCTGACCTGGGACGGCCTCGGTCTCGATTTTCAGATCGCCGCCAATGTCGGCAATGACCAGTTCGGCGAATGGCTGCGGCAGGGTTTCGGCAAGCATTCGGCGCGCTGGCCGGTTGCTCCCATGGGGACAACACTTTCCGTCGGCATTACCCACCCGAATGGCGAGCGTACTTTCTTTACGACGCGTGGACACATCGCGGCATTGTCCTGGCTCGACGTCATCACGACGCTCGACACCGAGCGGCTGAAGGGCGGCACCGCCATCGTTTGCGGCTCCTTCCTGACCGACGCCCTCGTTGCACAATATGACGAATTGTTCGATTGGGCCGATGCCAATGATATCCGCATCGCGCTCGACACCGGCTGGCCGATCGACGGCTGGACCGAGACCAACCGCATCAAGGCGCGCGGGTGGCTGGCACGCTGCCACATCGCCCTGTTCAATGAGGTCGAGACGACGCGCCTCGCCAACAGCGTCGAGCCTGCCGAAGCCGCGCACAGGCTCAAGGCCCTGATGCCGCGGGACGCCATCGTTGTCGTCAAGCGGGGGCCTGATGGGGCACTGGCAGTCGGCTCCGATGACAGGCTTGTCTCGGTAACTGCTCCCCTGGTTCAGGTTGCCGATACGATCGGCGCCGGTGACGTGTTTAACGCCGCCTTCCTCGCCGCGCTGGCAAATGACCAAACGCTCGGGACAAGCCTTGCGGCTGGTGTTCGCGTTGCGTCCAAAGCCATCTCCACAATTCCGCGCCGCTATGATGGCGAAGATCCGCAAACACCATCGGAGGAAGCTCTATGAGTGCGCTCGAGCTGATCAATGTTCGCAAGCGTTATGGCGCTGTCGAGACGCTGAAGGGCATCGACCTGTCGCTCGCCAGCGGCGAATTCCTCGTCTTGCTCGGTCCCTCCGGCTGCGGCAAGTCAACACTTCTCAACATCATCGCGGGTCTGGCCGAAGCGACAGACGGTGACGTGCGCATCGCTGATCGCTCGGTGACCGGCGTGCACCCCAAGGACCGCGACATCGCCATGGTGTTCCAGWCCTATGCGCTCTATCCCAACATGTCCGTGGCGCGAAACATCGGCTTCGGCCTTGAGATGCGCAATGTACCTGCGGCCGAACGCATCGAGGCCGTGCAAAAGGCGGCAAAAATCCTGCAGATCGAAAATCTCCTTGGCCGCAAGCCATCCGAACTTTCAGGCGGACAGCGGCAGCGTGTCGCCATCGGCCGGGCACTCGTGCGAGATCCGCAAATCTTCCTGTTCGACGAACCTCTGTCCAATCTCGATGCGAAACTGCGCATGGAGATGCGAACTGAGCTGAAGCGCCTGCACCAGATGCTTGGCACCACGATTGTTTATGTGACGCATGACCAGATCGAGGCGATGACGCTCGCAACCCGCATCGCCGTCATGCGCGACGGTCAGATCGAGCAGCTCGCCACTCCGGATGAGATCTACAATCGCCCTGCCACGCGCTATGTTGCGAGCTTTGTGGGTTCGCCGCCGATGAACATGCTGGATGCTACGGTTGCCGATGGTATAGCGCACATTGATGGCTCGCTCAGCGGCATCCCCCTCTCCCCTGCGTTACGGCAGAATGCGGCAAGCGCCCGCGATGTGATCATCGGCATACGTCCCGAGAGCTTGACGCTGGCGTCCTCGGAAAACGCCAACCTTGCCATCGAGGCGAAGGTCGAAGTAGTCGAGCTGACCGGCCCGGAGCTGGTCGTTACCTCAACGATCGGCAGCCAGCGCCTGACAGCGAGCTTGCCTCCTCGGTCGCAAATCGCAGTAGGCGCGCCGCAACGCTTCAATATCGATGCGAGTGCTTTGCACGTCTTCGACAAGGCGACCGGGAAGCGCGTCTAGTTTTATGCCGCCAGACTCGGGCGCGTCACAACATACGCGGCGCAGGCGATGAAAAAGACTGCCACCACTCCTCCGAGCAGAGGTGACGGCCGGGCAAAATACATGAAAGTGGCGTAGCCCAATGCCATGCCGCCGCAAGCAATCCATTTCACGCGTTTCGGTACTGCCCCGTGCTCGCGCCATTGCACCAGTGTCGGCCCGAACACCGGATGTTCGAGCAGCCACTTTTCAAATCGCGGCGACGAGCGGCTGAAACACCAGGCGGCGATGATGAGAAAGATCGTCGTCGGCATAACGGGCAACAGCGCGCCAATGAAACCGAGCGCCACCATCACCCATCCGAGCACGAAATAAAATGTCCGTTTGGTGCCGTTCATCCCGCTCGATTCCTGATAACCTTGGAACGGTTTACATGGCCGGATGCAGAATGTCAGCCCGTTGCATTCAAAGGCCGAGATGACCTTTCAGGCCGGGCACCGAATCCAGAAGCTGGTCGACAAGTTTTGGATCGGCGTATTCCTTGGCATGAGCCAGCACCGCAGCTCCGGCTTCCTGGATCTGTTCGACGGTCAGTCCACTCTCCTTGAGTGCGGCCACACCATTGACGAGTGCACCAACCTTTTCACCCGCCGCGCCTCCAAGCATGCTGGTCACGCTCGAC
>NZ_JBFUMG010000339.1:0-4979 GCF_054049495.1 Phyllobacterium sp. P5_D12
GTCGTTGGCCCACTACAACTTGATGAAAAGGATCTTCGAATGAACAGAGTTCTGATCACCGTCGTTGCCGTACTAACAGTGATAAGTTTAAGCGCCTGCGGATCAATCGGCAAAGGAAAAGCTCCTCCGCCAATGGCGGAACCGACTGCAGCACCAGTCTATAAATAAAGGCTACTGCTTCTGTGCTGTGGGAAGGTGATTCCACCTTCCCATTTCTATCGATTGCAAGACACCGGCACTCTACGTGGGATCCGGTAGTAAATATTCAGCGCCGGTTGACCACTGCGACACCTCGTAGGGTTCCGCTCCCTCTGCCCGTTCAGACTTTGGTGCCTGGTGGACACCTGGATTTGAAGCCAGGGAGATGTCTCTTGTAAGCGGACGCTTTGGCGGAGGCTCGCCGCCCCCATTTGTTTTTTAGACAGGCCGAACTCTCCGGCGTATGCTGCCGAAGCTGCATGTCAGGGGATTTGAATGCACATTGCTGCAATCAGGGACTTGGCCACCAAGGTAAGCATCCTGCTCGTCTTGAGCATCGCTTTGTTGTGGGCATCTTTCACAACTTCGCAAGCGCAGAAGGCATTTGCGCCGCCTCCGCCCGGCAAGGTTGAGGAACTGATCAAACTCCTGGATGATCCGGAAATCAAAGCTTGGATTACCACGAAGAATAACCCGCCGCCCGCCGCAGAAGTACCCGACACGCCAACAGCGACCAACTTTATGGTTTGGTCAAACGCCATTCGGGCGCATCTGCGCGGTATCGTACAAGCCATTCCAGCCGTGCCAGCCGAGTTTTCCCAAGCACGCTCCACGATCATGACCGAAATCAACGGTCGACGTCCGGGGGCGATCCTAGTGCTTTTTGCTGTGTTTGCCGGGCTCGGCTTCGGGGCCGAATTTGCGTTCCGGCGGATTCTCGGCCAGGGAAGACGACCAATGGCTGCGTCGCCTGAGATTGAGGGTTCGCACGCGCGTCATCGTGTCATCGGTCGCTCGATTTTCACGGCCATTGCACCTTTGGTGGTCTTTGCCCTTGTCAGTGTCGGTGCCTTCCACGCCTTCACATGGCCGCCGCTCCTGGCCATGCTTGTCCTCCCCATGCTGGTGGCCCTTATCGCTTGGCGTGTCATCATGCAGATAACAGCCATAGTGCTCGGAACAGTCGGGGGGGCGTAGGCAGTGAAAACCCAGTCGGACTGCGCCTCGTCCCCATGGACGATGCGGGGGCGGCATTCTGGTATCGCCGCGTTGCCTTCTTTGCAGGAATATTCTTCACAGGTTGKACCCTAACCGCCATGATGACGGAGCTCAATTTTACCCCCAACGTCGAGAGCCTGATCCTCTATATATTCGGCGTTGGGCTGCTGGCGGTTGCATTGGAAATCGTATGGAGCCACCCAGGAACCCCGGTCGCTTCCCGGGCCTCCCGCGTCAAGAAGTGGCTGCTCACATGTTATCTTTGCCTGATCTGGCTGTTATGGGTTGCCGGCATGAGCCTGGCGTTGTGGGTCAGCATATACGCCCTGATCCTTCCTCCGATCCTGAGAATGACCAGCACCATCGTCCAGTCGTTTTTCGGCAGTCCTGAAGATTCTCCAAAGAGCAGAAATCCGGTCTTTGAAGTGCTCATCGAGCGGGGCGCACGCGTGCTCATTATCGCGCTCGCAGCCGCCTGGCTCGCCGCTGTCGTTCGACTTCGCGTAATGGGTTTGATGGAGGACGAGGCTGCAAGCCGAATGATCCGCGGCGTATTGGGAGGCATAGTCATCCTGCTTGCAGCGGATCTGATCTGGCATATGGTCAAGGGCTTCATCAATCAGCGCATCGAACGCGCCCGCGTCGAAGGCGGCGATGAAGCAGCATTGGCCCGCAGCGGACGGCTCATGACACTGCTGCCGATCTTGCGCAATTTCCTCGCCGTGGCGATCGCCGCCGTTGCAGTCCTGATGGTCCTGTCCGGCCTCGGCGTGGCAATCGGTCCATTGATCGCCGGCGCGGGCATTTTCGGCGTTGCGATCGGATTCGGCTCGCAGTCGCTGGTCAGGGACATCATCAGCGGAATCTTCTACATGACCGATGATGCATTTCGGGTTGGAGAATACATCAAGAGCGGCAGCTACATGGGGACTGTTGAATCCTTCGGCATCCGCTCGGTCAAACTGCGCCACCATCGCGGTCCGATCTTCACTGTGCCGTTCGGTACGCTGGGCGCGGTGCAGAACATGAGCCGGGATTGGGTCATCGACAAGTTCCTCATCTCGGTTAACTTCGACGCCGACCTTGTCAAGATCAAAAAATTGGTGAAGGGCGTCGGTGCAGCGCTGGTCGAGGACGAGGAATTCGGCCCCTACATCATCGAGACGGTGAAGATGAAGGGCGTGGAGGCTTTCAGCGACTATGGCATCAACCTGAGCTTCGCCGTGATGACGAAGCCCGGCCATCAGTCCTCCATCCGGCGGCGTGCCTACGCGATGATCCGCGAGGCCTTTGCGTTGAACGGCATCGGCTTTGCTTCCCCGACCGTGCAGGTCGCAGGCGGCGAGGATCACGCGGCAGGTGCCGTAGCGGCTGCATCCGATACCATCACACGCAAGAAGGCTGCTGAAGCCAAATTGAAATTGGTGGAAGGCGAAAGCTGAGCCAACGAGGGAGATCGTGTGCGAGGTGTTGCTTAAGACCGAAGCTCATGAAGCTGAAACGGTTTCAGCCAGCGGGGACAATCAACAGGGGGAGGATCGAAAAATGAGCGTGTTCGTGGCCGAGATTTTAGGCCGAGGAATAGTCGCTTTTGACGCGGCAACTGAAGATGATGCCAAGGCGCTTCTGTCGGACGAGGCGTTACGGCGGGACCTGCATGTGTTCCAAAACCAGGGCCGTTGCCTCTGGGACGGCGTCGCGGAAATCAATCTGCGTGGAGCGCTCCCGAAGGAAACCGAAATCTGGCAAGCCAGCCGCGCGACGGCTGGCCAGTCAGGCGAGCGCGGGCACGATGATTGGCGTATTTTCCTGCTGCCGGTTGTCGACCCTTCGAGATTTGACGACGACGATGATGAACGAGACGATGGCGACTGAAGCTCAGGCGTTGCTACGCTGCTGATGTAGGTTGTTCCTCATCGGTGTCCGCCATCCATGCGTGCAGAAGGGTATAAGCGGTCGCCAGAAGCGTCGGGCCGACAAAAATTCCCAACATCCCAAACGCCACCAAACCGCCGATCACGCCCGCAAAAATAAGCAACAGTGGCAAATCCGCTCCCTTGCGAATAAGGAACGGGCGGAGAAAGCCGTCCATTGTCCCGGCGACGATGGTGAATGCGAGAAGCACTGTTGCCCATATCGCATTGCCGGAATAATACATCCAGATGACCGCCGGGACCAACACCAACCCGGGACCGATCTGGATCAGACACAAGATGAACATGACTGCGGTCAGCACCGAAGCAAATGGCATCCCGACAACAAGCAGCCCGATACCGCCCAACACGCTCTGCGCAACAGCGGTAACCACCACGCCGAGGGCCACGCCGCGGATGGCTTGTCYGGCCAAGCGCACCACCATTTCACCCCGATCGCCAGCCAGACGACGACCGAACCGAATAGCGACGGCAGCTCCCTGTTCCCCGCGTGCGTACATCACCGCGGCTATTGCGGTCGTCAGCAGAAAGTGAAGGAACATGCCCCCCAGGCTTCCTGCTGCGGATACGAACCATTGGGCCGCCGCTCCAGCATAGGGATCAAGCGTTGGTGCCAGATCGTGCATACTGGCGGCAGCCAGTTTACTCCAAGCTTCACTCACGCGCGCGCCGACAAGCGGCACCCGATCCAACCATTCCGGAGCGGGAGGCAGCCTAAACGTGAGAGCGCTTTGTATGAGACCCTTGATTGCGTCGACATTGTCGACGACCATAGTGATGGCAAGCCACAGTGGTACAATCAACACCAACAACAGAACGATCGTCATCACCAGGACAGCAACGCCGCGCCGATTACCGGCACGACGTTCCACCCAAATCATCAATGGCCAAGTGGCAATAACCAAGGTCAAAGCCCAAATAATTGCAGGGAGGAACGGAAGCATCACCCAGGCGCTGCTGACAAGCAGGCCACCTATGAAAAGCACCGCGAGAGTCACCCGGGTGATATCCTGATGCGGTTGGACCATTTCCTTCGCCTTCATTCGCGGAGCTGGTCAGCAGATTGATCAAGCTGGCGACCCTTGAACATCAAGACCTTCTGATGATGATAATCAAACGGTTGTATTGCCATATTGGCCGTATGCCGAACTTCAATAGTGCCCAGTCGAAGCTCCGACTGAAGATTTTCCGACCCCTGTCTTACCTCCCCAGCCAATCACGCCAGTGACCTTAGTGCCGAGCTTTTTGAGGCGACTCCCCAATGGCTTTTCCGAGCCGTTCAAGCTCGAGAGAGTAGCAGAAAAAACTGAACAGGATCCCAGCCACGTACAGCGTCTTGACGACCGCCTGCCCAAAAGGCGGGAAAGCGTCAAGCTCGGGAAGGTGCCTGAAGAAGATAGCGGAAAAAAACGCCCCGCTGAAAAGGAAGCACACACGGCCGGCAAAAGAGCAGAGATGCGAAACAAAGACGCTGTGGAACGGCGGCGTGACCGAGACCCACTTCAGCCGGGTCCAGTAGCTGCAATGGAGAATAATGACGCCGCCAAGAATTGCGACGTGACTTGACATGCCCAGCTCCTGATATTCACCGAGGTGGGTCAACACGCCGTGGAACACGGGATACACTACCCAAAACAAGTGCACGACCGCTGCCGTTTGAGCCGTTAAAAGGATTGCATATGCAACCGAGTTTCCCAACCGCCGTCGCATCTTCAAGTCGCTGTTGTCATTCGAGAAAATATCATTTGTTTAGACACCACGATGCTGCAGCAGGATTTCCAGTAATGCTCGCGCTCCAACACTGTGAAATACGGTTTCACCTTTCCGGCAGCCAGCGAGGGAATGGCT
>NZ_JBFUMG010000340.1:0-4960 GCF_054049495.1 Phyllobacterium sp. P5_D12
TTGCGGGTCTGCAGATGATCCCGGGTGACATTTATGAAGCAGCGCGCATCGATGGCGTTCATCCCGTCAAGCAGTTCTTTCGGATCACATTGCCGCTAGTAAAGCCAGCGCTGATGGTGGCGATCATTTTCCGGCTGCTTGATGCAATGCGAATCTTCGATCTGATCTATGTGCTGACACCAAACAGTGCCCAGACCAAGACCATGTCGGTTCTGGCGCGCGAGAATCTGATCGACTTCGATAAGTTCGCCTACGGCTCGGCGCAGTCGACGCTGTTGTTTCTGGTTACAGCGCTCATGACCATGCTGGCGATCTGGATCGGCCGTGTAAAGCTGGACGGAGGAGAGCRCTGATGCCCATGTCCATCATCAAAAACACAGCGTTCTATGCGCTTGTCGCTGTGATCGTTGTATGCGCGGTTTTCCCGTTTTACTACGCGATCATTACGAGTTTTAGGACCGGCAGTGCGATTTTCACGATCGAATATTGGCCGACTTCGTTCTCCGTAGCGAATTATGTGAACGTTATCGCTTCGGGAAGTTTTTCCCGCAACCTGTTGAATTCCATCATTGTATCGGCATGCGTCGTGACCCTGTCCCTGCTGATGGCGGTTACGGCCGCCTTTGCCTTGTCCAGAGTCCGGTTTCGCGGGCGGTCGTTGTTGCTTTTGACGATTCTGTCAGTTTCCATGTTCCCGCAGATAGCCGTCCTGGCCGGGCTCTTCGAAGTTATCCGGCTTCTGGGTCTCTATAACACACTCGGCGGCTTGGTTTTTTCCTACATGATCTTCACGTTGCCATTTACGGTATGGGTACTCACGACGTTCATGCGTGATCTGCCCGTCGAGATTGAAGAGGCCGCGATCGTCGATGGCGCCACGCCCTGGGTGATCATAACAAGGGTGTTCCTGCCCCTCATGTGGCCTGCGCTGGTAACGACCGGATTGCTTGCCTTCATCGCGGCCTGGAACGAGTTCCTTTTCGCGTTGACCTTCACGTCTTCGACGGAAACCCGTACCGTGCCGGTCACCATCGCCCTCTTTACCGGCTCAAGCGCGCACGAGGTACCGTGGGGGATCGTCATGGCAGCCTCCGTGATCGTCACGGTGCCGTTGGTCGTCCTCGTCCTCATCTTTCAACGCAAGATTATTTCCGGCCTTACAGCCGGCGGTGTCAAAGGCTAAGGTGCTTCAAATGACTACTATTCGTATGCAAGATCTCCGAAAATCCTTTGGCAAATATGATGTCATCAAGGGTGTGGACCTCGCAATCGAGCCCGGCGAGTTCATGGTTTTCGTTGGCCCGTCGGGTTGCGGAAAATCGACGCTGCTGCGACTTATTGCGGGGCTTGAAGATATCACCTCCGGGACGCTCGCGTTCGATGAGAAGATCGTCAACAGTCTGACGCCGTCCCAGCGCGGTATCGCCATGGTGTTTCAATCCTATGCGCTGTATCCGCATATGACCGTCTATCACAACATGGCATTCGGCCTGAAGTTGGCCAAGGGCAGCGCGGACGATGTCAAGCGGCGGGTGCACAAGGCAGCGGAAATGCTGCAGATTGCGGATTACCTCGACCGGCTTCCCAAGCAGCTTTCCGGCGGCCAGCGCCAGCGGGTCGCCATCGGCCGGGCAATTGTTCGCGATCCGAAGGTCTTTCTCTTCGATGAACCGCTGTCCAACCTCGATGCCGCGCTACGTGTCGCCACCCGTCTTGAAATAGCCAAGCTCCACGCCAAGATGCATGAGACGACGATGATCTATGTAACCCATGATCAGGTGGAGGCCATGACGCTGGCAGACCGGATTTGTGTTCTGCGGGATGGCAATGTCGAGCAAGTTGGCACGCCATTGGAGCTTTATGAAAAGCCGCARTCGATTTTTGTTGCCGGCTTCATAGGCTCACCCAAGATGAATTTCCTCACCGAGGAATTTGCGGATGCCTACAAGACCGACATTTTGGGGGTGCGACCGGAACATCTGGAAATCAAGGAGGACGGTCTCTGGAAAGGCAAGCTTCTTTTGGCGGAAAACCTTGGATCCGAGAGCTTCCTTTATATCGATATCGGCGCCAAGGAGCCCTTGGTGGTACGGCAGGACGGCTCGGCACACCAACAGCCGGGGGAACTGCTTTGCGTTGCGCCCGTTAACAACAACATCCACCGTTTCGACCAATCAGGCCGCCCGGCGGCAAATTGATAAAACCTCCACACCAAAGATAAGGAAAGACCAATGGCAATTCGCACGCTTATCTGGGGCGAGAACGTCCATGAGCAGATCAATAAAACAGTTGCCGAGATCTATCCGGAAGGCATGCACAACCAGATCGCCAAGCTTTTGAAGAGCGATACCAACCTCAGCGTCAAAACCACGACCCTGCAGGAGCCGGAGCATGGCCTGACCGACAAGGTGCTGGAAGAGACCGACGTCCTTGTCTGGTGGGGGCACCGCGCTCATGGCGACGTTGCCGACGAGGTAGTCGTGCGTGTGGCCCAGCGGGTCTGGGAAGGGATGGGACTGATCGTTCTGCATTCGGGGCATTTTTCGAAGATTTTCAAGAGATTGATGGGTTCACCCTGCGCTTTGAACTGGCGCGAGGCGGGCGAACGGGAACGTCTCTGGGTCGTTAACCCCGGACATCCTATCGCCAGAGGATTGCCGGCATTTTTCGAGCTGGAAAACGAAGAAATGTACGGCGAACCATTCTCTGTGCCGGAACCATTGGAAACAATATTCGTATCGTGGTTCCAGGGCGGCGAAGTCTTTCGCTCGGGGCTTACCTATCGCAAAGGCGCAGGCAATGTTTTCTACTTCCGCCCGGGACATGAAACCTATCCGACGTATCATGACGAAACTGTCGGACTCGTGCTGCGCAATGCGGTGAACTGGGCGTATAATCCGCTGCGTTTTCCGGATATTACACAGGCGCCGAATGTGCCGGTCGAGAAAGCTTTGGAACCCATCACGGCACGCGGCGGCAGTTTGCACGAGTCTGGTGAGGAAGGCTTTCGTTGATGCGTCTATTAATCCTGGGGACTGGCCACATGGCGAGCGCCCACGCCAGAAACTTTATCGACATTGAAGGTGTCTCGTTTGCCGGGGCGGTTGACGTCGACAAGGGCAGGGCGGAAGCGTTCCGTGACAAATACTCATTCGAACGGGCGTTCACGTCACTTGAGGATGCGCTTGCCTGGGGAGAGTTCGATGCCGTCGCCAACGTAACCCCTGACAGCGCGCATCATTCCACGACAATGCATTGTCTTGCCGCCGGCAAGCATGTCTTTTGCGAAAAGCCTCTGGCAACGAACTATCACGATGCCATGGAAATGGCCCAGACCGCCGAAAACGCCAATCTGGTCGGCATGGTCAACCTGACCTATCGCAATGTAGCACAGTTGCAGACTGCCCGCCGACTGGTGACAGGCGGTCAGATCGGCAAGATCAGGCATGTCGAGGCGTCGTACCTCCAAAGCTGGCTCGTATCAAAAGTCTGGGGCGATTGGCGCACGGAAAGCCAGTGGCTGTGGCGCTTGTCGAAACAACATGGGTCCAACGGCACCCTCGGCGATGTGGGTGTCCACATTCTGGATTTTGTCGTCTACGCGACCGATACGGAAATCGACGAGGTTTTCTGCCGCCTCAAAGCCTTCGATAAGGCGGATGGCAATCGGATCGGCGAATATCAACTCGATGCCAATGACAGTTTTACCATGACCGTGAGCTTCACCAATGGTGCCTTGGGCGTGGTACATTCAAGTCGTTGGGCCACTGGACACGTCAATGAATTGCGTTTGCGTGTCTATGGCGACAAGGGTTCATTTGAAATCCAGCACCGGCATGACGGATCCAAGCTCTTTGTTTGCCTTGGCGACGATATCGAGACGGCGACCTGGAAGGAAATCGATGTCGAGCCGGTACCAACCAATTACCAACGCTTTGTCGAAGCCGTGGGGCAGGGCCGGACGCTCGAACCATCATTCCGTCACGCGGCCAAATTGCAGAAGGCAATCGACCTTGCCACCGTCACCGAAGTCGACCGCAAGGAACACCGTCTCGAAGGATCAGCGTAGCATCATCACGCTGCATGCCGATCCCGCCTTGATCGCGGGCGCATACGGTTCACGCACAATCAGGCCGTTGGAGTCCGCCAGGAACTTCAGCATCGACGAATCCTGCATAATGAAGGGCGTCGCGATCAGTTGTCCGCTATCGTCTTTGGAGATGCGCGCGCGAACATAATCCTGACGCTGGTCATTGGTGCCCATGTCGGTGCCAAGAACCGCCGAACGAAGATCAGGCGCATGGGGCAAGTCGAGCATGGCGTGGATCAGCGRGATCAGAAATATATGCGCGCAAATCAGGCTGGAGACTGGATTGCCGGGCAGGCCGAGGATTTTCATGTCCTGCAGGCGGCCAAACATCAACGGCTTGCCTGGGCGCAGCGCAATTTTCCAGAAATCGAGTTCCATGCCCTTGGCAGCGAGCGCAGGCTGAACGAGGTCATGGTCTCCGACCGAAGCACCGCCAAGCGTGACCAGAATATCTGCCTTGGCTTCTACAGCCTGATCGAGCGCATCGCTCAAGGCCTCGAGCCGGTCCTCGGCAATACCAAGATCGATCGGGACTCCGCCTGCCTGGCGCACGATCTCGGCCAGTCCATAACTGTTGGAGGCAATGATCTGATCCGGCCGATAATTGTCGCCTGGGGTAACCAATTCGTCGCCGGTCGCGAGAATAGCCACGCGAGGCAGCCGAACCATTTCAAGCGTCGGGTGATTGGCTGCGGCGGCGAGGGCAAGCGCGGCTGAATCAAGAACGCGTCCCGCCACAAGCAGCAGATCGCCTTCATCGAAGTCCAGACCCGCTTTACGGATATTCCTGCCGAATGCGACGGTTTCTGTGATCTCGACCTGACGATCTCCCGGAACCGTGTTTTCCTGAATCACGACACTGTCCGCACC
>NZ_JBFUMG010000341.1:0-4960 GCF_054049495.1 Phyllobacterium sp. P5_D12
ACTATGGATTGCGTGGCCTCTCGCTGCTGTACTTGCCCTACTCCAATTTTTCTTTTTACGGCCTGTCCCTGTTTGCCATGTTCTATGGTCTCGACTGGATTGCCACAGTGCCTCCAACGGTCAAATTGGCAACCGATCGTTTCGGACGTGAAAAGGCTGGATTGATATTTGGCTGGGTTTTTGCCGGACACCAGTTGGGTGCAGCCTCGGCGGCCTATGGTGGCGGTTTTGCCCGTACCGAATACCAAACTTATATGCCCGCATTTTTCGTTACGGGAATTCTCTGCCTGATTGCTGCGCTGCTGGTGCTGACGCTGAGTAAACACAGCAAGACAAACATGATGTCAGAGCCGGTGCCAGCCGAATAGCTGATCAATTCACCTGTGAGTTTAGCGCATATCCTCCACGCCGCATGGCAAAGAATGCTAAGTGATTTTGCGCATTATATCGCGCGCAGAATCACTTAACGCTGGAGAGATGATGAAAGTCGATATCGACATGGGAGCGGCGTCAGCCGGCGCAAAAGCCATGCTCGATCTGGAAGAACTGTTGGCAACTCGCCTGCTCGTCCAGGGCAATTCGGGTTCGGGCAAATCGCATTTGCTGCGCCGCCTGCTCGAACAAAGCGCGCACTGGGTGCAGCAATGCGTCGTCGACCCGGAGGGCGATTTCGTTACGCTGGCCGATAAATACGGTCACGTGGTTGTCGATGGTGCACGGACCGAAAGTGAACTCACGCGCATCGCGGCACGAATTCGCCAGCACCGCGTTTCCGTCGTGCTTGATCTGGAAGGACTGGATGTCGAACAGCAGATGCGCTGTGCTGCAGCCTTTCTCGGTGGCCTATTCGACGCAGAACGCGATTACTGGTACCCGATGCTCGTCGTTGTCGACGAAGCCCAGCTTTTTGCACCGGCGGTTGCCGGAGAGGTTTCAGACGAGGCCCGCAAACTATCGCTGGGCGCCATGACCAACTTGATGTGCCGTGGCCGCAAACGTGGTCTTGCCGGTGTCATCGCCACACAGCGCCTCGCCAAACTCGCAAAGAATGTTGCGGCTGAAGCATCGAATTTCCTGATGGGCCGAACTTTCCTCGATATCGACATGGCCCGCGCCGCGGATCTTCTTGGAATGGAACGGCGGCAGGCCGAACAGTTCCGTGATCTTGCCCGGGGCCATTTCGTGGCGCTCGGCCCGGCCCTGTCGCGTCGTCCGTTGGCTGTGACCATTGGACCAGTAGAGACATCTGCTCGTTCGGCGAGTCCGAGGCTCACTCCGCTACCACAGCCGGGGGAAGATGCACGCGACTTGATTTTTACACCATCGCCCGAAGAGCGCCGGGTGGTTGTTCGGCGCGCAGTAGCGCCCGCCTCCACACCGACAGCCGATATTTTGAGCCAGCTCACCCAGACCAAATTTGTGGCTGCGGCAGAAACTCCGGCACCGACACTGTTTCCCGAGATTGACGAGGCCGAGCGCAATGGCCTGATCAACGCGATTATGCATGAAATGCTCAACGACCCCGATGCATCCTTTCGCACGGATGCGGTCCTCTATCAGGATTTTCTAGTTCGTTGCCGCATTCGCCGTGTCCCCGGCGATCCCCTTTCTCTGCCGGCGTTTCGCCGCAACCTTGCGGTCGCGCGCGCTGGCATTGACGGAGAGACCGCGCGAGGTGAACCATGGCAGCAGGCGCTTGAACTTTCAAAGAGCCTGCCGGAGGATGTTCAAGGTGTTTTCTTTATCGTGGCCCAAGCTGCGGTTACCGGCAGTCCCTGCCCTTCAGACGCAACATTGGCCCGCGCCTATGGCAGCCATTCGGCCCGACGGGCACGACGGCTTCTCACGTATTTCGAAGAACAGGGGCTCGTTGTAGTGCGCACCGATTTTACCGGCAATCGTGTGGTTGCGTTTCCCGATCTTGGCTGTGAGACTGGCCCAGGCGATCCGAACGGTCCGGATGAAGGCGCGCAGGAACAACACGCCGCTGAATAATCAGCCAATCTCGGCCAGAAGCGGCGGCAACTCCCCCAAATGTTCAATCTCACGGAAGCGAGTTGCGCCAATTGGCGCTTCCACATGTTCGAGCGCCCAGGTCAGCTCATGCGGAACGAACACGCCCCAGCTGCCTGCTTCGATTGCCGGGACAACATCCGATTTTAGCGAGTTACCGATCATCATACTCCGCGTCGCACCATCTCCGTGCCGCTTGAATATTCGCTCATAGGTGGTGGTATCCTTGCTGCTTACAATTTCAACCGCATCGAAAAAATCACCAAGGCCCGATTGTGCCAGTTTGCGCTCCTGATCGAACAAATCTCCTTTGGTTATCAGGACGAGCCTGTATCGCTCAGTTAGTTGCGCAAGAGTTTCCTGAACATGGGGCAAGGTTTCTACCGGATGGCGTAGCATCTCCCGGCCTGCGGCCAGAATTTCCGCGATAACCGAAGTCGGCACGTTGCCTTCGGAGACTTCAACCGCCGTTTCGACCAGGGAAAGGGTAAAGCCCTTGATGCCGAAACCATAGAGATCAAGATTTCGCTTTTCCACCGCGAGCAACCGGTTGGAAAGGTCGGTCGTGTCTACATGGGGAGCCAATAGACTGGCAAACTGATTCTCGGAGGTTCGGAAGAACTGCTCGTTTTGCCAAAGCGTATCATCAGCGTCGAAACCGATTGTGGTGATGGAGAGAGACATGGGCGTGTTCACTTGTTCTTCGTCATCATCGTCATGCAATGTTTACCGGACTGATGAAATCAGTGGCGGGTGTCTTTTGTTAGAAATATGGCTGTGCATTATGCCAATATGCTAACGTATCAAGGGGATCGGCAACAGGGTGTATTGCTTCAAACAACTCGGCATCGTTGCAGCATTCCTGCTACTGACATCGTTAAGGGCATTGTCAGCTGATAATCCGTCGGTTTCAGTACCGGCGAAACCGCCAACACCAACGGTGGCCCAGATTTGCGCAGCCATAGCGACCAATGCTGATGGACATGGCGTCCCGCGCGATTTCTTCGCCAGACTTATCTGGAAAGAGAGCCGGTTCGACGCTCAGGCAACAAGTCCAGTTGGCGCGCAAGGCATCGCGCAGTTCATGCCCGGTACCGCAAAGGAGCGAAATCTCGACGATCCGTTCGACTTCGCGAAGGCCCTGCCCGCTTCCGCTGCGCTGTTGAAGGATCTGCGGACAGCATTCGGTAACTGGGGGCTGGCCGCAGCTGCCTATAATGCGGGGCCAACGCGAGTGTCAAAATGGTTGTCAAGCGGTGGCTTCCTCCCTCTCGAAACCGAAGAGTATGTACTGGATATTACCGGAAAGTCGGCTGACGACTTTGCCGCGGGTACCGAAATATCGACGCATCCGTTAAACGCCAAATTGACCTTCGATGCGGCTTGCCGGAAGCTCCCGATTGTTCGCTTTGCGACAGTTGCAATGGCCCAAATCAAGCCGAAGCCGTGGGGAATCCAGATTGCTGGCAACTTCCGCCGCGCAGCAGCAGTGGGACAGCTTCAACGCCTGCGTCGCGCCTTTCCGGCCATCCTCGACAAGCATGAGGCTGTGATCAGCCGAAATCGCACAGCCATGGGGCGGCGCGGCATCTATGCCGTGCGTATAGGTGCCGACAATCGTGGCGAGGCGAACCAAATCTGTTCGCAACTCCACAGCGCTGGTGGTGCCTGTATCGTGCTGCGTAATCGATAAAGCTGAAAGAAAAGCAACGACTTCAACTTGCGGGTCGTGATCTTGAGAGGTGCTGGCGGACGAATGCCAAACGAAATTTCCTACCCCAAAGTATGTAGGTTGCAAAGCCGTTCGATATAGTCGCCTAAATGGTAGAAAAACTTTTGCTTGCCAAAAAACACTTATTCTAGCAGTCTCAAAGCGTTCGGGCATTTGCGAACACTGGAAGACTGGAAGAACGGCGCGCCGGAACCGCAAGAATACCGGGCCGGGAGTAATCCTGGCAATGATCGGCTCCTTTCCTGAATTCGAGAACTGCCTGCATGATCTCCGTTGAATGTATCTTACTGAAAACGGCACTACCAATCCCGCAAACCCGGAGGGGAGCGCGGTAAGTAAGGAAAAGGAACTGAGCATGGCACAGACCGGTACGGTCAAATTCTTCAACAGTGAAAAAGGCTTTGGCTTTATCAAGCCGGATGATGGCGCAGCGGATATTTTCGTTCATATTTCCGCCGTTCAGGCATCCGGACTCACAGGCCTCGCAGACAATCAGAAGGTCTCGTTCGATACGGAACCTGATCGTCGTGGCAAAGGACCAAAGGCCGTAAACATCGCGGTCACTGAATAATTCTAGCGGCTGGAGCCGCCACCGATCCCCGGCAGAAGTCGGGGGTTTTGCTTGGATATCACGTGGCAGGGTCCACTTTGCCGCCCAGTGGAGTGCGCACACCTCCATGTGGTGCTTGTAATTGTAATCGTGCCTTTTTCCCGCCTCGGATTTGCTAAAATTATATGTGCTTCTCCCGTCCTCAGAATGGCGGTGGAACCATTTCGTATGAGTGCCGTTCAGCTTGCATTCATTCTGAAGCGAATAAAACAGAACTACTGCTGGAGCTCCCATGGATTCCAGCCAATATCGATCAGGCGACGCCGAAAAGCACTCGCCTAGGATGCTTCAAAGGAGGCACAAATGAACAAGGGTATTAAGATTGCCATTCTTGCAACCGCTGCATTTGCGACGGTCGCGGTTCCTCTGACATCGGCCTCTGCCGACAGCTGGCGTGGCGATCRGTACTATCGCCATCATAACAATAACAGCGACGCATGGGCGGCCGGCGCAGTTGGCCTTGCAGCAGGCGCTTTGCTTGGTAGCGCGCTGGCTCAACCGGCTGAGCCGATATATCGGGATTATGATGACGGCTACTATCGCCGCCCGGTCCGGGTTTACCGTGAAGTGGCACCTCGTTATTACGGCGGCGCACAGCCTTGGTC
>NZ_JBFUMG010000342.1:0-4941 GCF_054049495.1 Phyllobacterium sp. P5_D12
ATTGAAAAGTAAACTATTATGACCAGTGATGCAGCCAAGGCCATCATGGGCCAAAACCTTCCGTCATCTTCCGTTAGCCGCTTCCCATCCAAATAAATTTTGGGTCAGCCGGAACTAGCATAATGTGCTGAGGCGACCCCTAATACTGTTAGAAAGAGCAAACACTCTCTTAATATTCTAAAAACTTCTGTTACTGTCTCTTGGTGCACCACAGCATCGCTAGGGACAGTTTCGCCTGCAATAACACACAATACTGGAGAGTGGTATATCATGCTGAAGGAATTCAAAGAATTTGCCTTGAAGGGAAACATGGTTGATCTCGCCATCGGCGTGATCATCGGTGGCGCTTTCGGCAGGCTGGTCGAGTCGATCGTCGCTGATCTAATGATGCCAATCATTGGCCTGTTGACGGGCGGTATTGATTTTTCCAACCTCTACCTCCAGCTTTCAGGCGCACCCGCTCCAACATTGGCGTCCGYCCGAGAAGCCGGTGCTACGATCGCTTATGGCAATTTCATCACGCTTCTTATCAACTTCCTGATCATAGCCTGGGTTTTGTTCATGGTAGTCAAGGCCATGAACCGCTTCAAAAAGAAGGAAGCAGCGGCCGATCCCGCGCCTGCGAAGGAAATCCTCATTCTTATCGAGATCCGCGATCTCCTCGCCAAAGACAGATCGAAGTAGTAACGCCAGAACACCTAACCGGCCCATCATTCGAACTGATGGAAACATCACAAATATACGCGTGCCAACAGCACCCCATTGCGCTACGCCTTTCACGATATTAAGCGGAGTACCGGGATGGGTCTTTTCGAGCATTTGCGTCATGAGGCAGCGGTGGCGCCCGAGAGCGGCATCGTTGCCGTAATGAATCACGGCCGACGTCAAGAAGGTGTCATTCCACTTTGGGCTGGTGAAGGTGATTTGCCGACACCCGATTTTATCAGGGATGCGGCCAGCACTGGCTTGGCCAATGGTGAAACATTCTATACGTGGCAGGCTGGTATTCCCGAACTGCGCCTGGCCCTTTCCGACTACTACAAACGGCATTTCAATGCAGAGCTTCCTGCTGAGCATTTTTATGTCACCGGCTCCGGCATGCATTCGATTCAGCTCGCCATTCAGGCGACGGCAGGTGCGGGAGACGAAGTTGTCTATCTTTCGCCCGCCTGGCCGAATTTCGCCGCGGCCGCAGGTGTTGCCGGTGCTACTCCGGTCCCCGTCACAATGGATTTTGCCGGCAATGGCTGGACGCTCGATACCCACAAGGTCCGCGATGCGATCACTCCACGGACCAAGGCGCTGTTTATAAACACGCCATCCAATCCTACGGGCTGGACGGCGGACATCGAAACGCTAAAGGAAATCCTGGCTATTGCCCGTCATCATGGCTTGTGGATCGTTGCAGACGAAATCTACGCACATTTCTACTATGGCGCCCGTCGTGCCCCGTCCTTCCTGGATGTGATGGACTCGGATGAACGCATCATTTTCGTCAATAGTTTTTCGAAAAACTGGGCGATGACCGGCTGGCGCATAGGTTGGCTAACGATACATCCCTCGCTCGGCAAAACGATGGAAAACCTCATTCAATATTCGACCTCCGGCGTTGCCCAATTCATGCAGCGTGGCGGTGTTGTGGCGCTTGAACAGGGCGATGATTTTATCCGCATGCAGGTGGAGCGGGCGCATCAGGCGCGGGACATTCTTTGTGCGAAGCTTTCGGCAACGGGCAGGGTGCGCTTGGCGCCGCCGGCCGGGGCATTCTATCTACTGTTCGGTATTGACGGAATTACCGATCCCTACCGCGCGGCCTTCGATATCGTCGATCAGGCAAAAGTTGGGCTTGCGCCCGGGACCGCATTTGGCAACGGAGGGACAGCCTATCTTCGCCTTTGCTTTGCCAGACGGATCGATCAGGTCGAAGAAGCCGCCGCCCGTCTTGCGGAATGGATCTCTAAACACTGAAGCGGACGTTAACCGCCGGCCTTGGAAATAGCGAGTGTTACGACGCGGTCGCTGGTCTCTATAGATGGTGCGCTTTCCTTTGAGAAAGGAATGCCTAGCGCCGTCCAGACTTCAACCAGTGCATCCTTCAACTCAACGACGAGTTCATTCGAGTGGAATGGCGTCGGCGTGATACGCAAGCGCTCGGTACCGCGTGGTACAGTCGGATAGTTGATCGGCTGGATGTAAATGCCATGCAGGTCGAGTAGCCGGTCGCTGGCCTTCTTGCACAATTCAGGATCGCCGACATGGATTGGAATGATGTGTGTCTCAGATTTCATAACCGGAAGATTGGCCTGCGCCAGCACATCTTTGGTAAGTTGTGCCTGACATTGATGCCTGCGCCGCTCTTCCTGAGATACTTTGAGATGCCGGATAGATTGCGTCGCTGCGGCTGCGATAACCGGGGGGAGTGCCGTCGTGAAGATGAAACCAGGCGCGTAGGAGCGTACGGCGTCGATCACGCTTTTGGAACCGGCGATATAGCCACCCAACGTGCCGAAAGCCTTGGCCAGCGTACCTTCGATAATGTCAATACGGTGTGACAAGCCTTCGCGATCGGTGATGCCTCCGCCCCGATTGCCATACATGCCGACAGCATGAACCTCGTCGATGTAGGTCATGGCGTTATATTCGTCTGCCAGGTCAGCAATGGCAGCGATAGGAGCAATATCCCCATCCATCGAATAGACCGATTCGAACACAATCAGCTTCGCGCGTTCCTTGCCTGCGGCCTTCAAAAGCTCTTCGAGGTGGGCGAGATCGTTGTGGCGAAAAATCTTCTTTTCCGCACCTGAACGGCGCACACCCTCGATCATAGAGGCGTGGTTCAGCTCGTCGGAAAAAATGAGGCAATTTGGCAAAAGCCGCGCAATGGTTGAAATCGAGGCTTCATTGGAGACGAAACCGGAGGTAAAAACCAGACCCGCTTCCTTCTGGTGGAGATCAGCCAGCTCTATTTCGAGTTCCACCAGCGGGTGGTTATTGCCGGAGATGTTGCGCGTGCCGCCTGCACCGGAGCCCATACGGCTCGATGCGTCATGCATTGCCTTGATGACGTCGGGATGCTGCCCCATGCCGAGATAATCGTTGGAGCACCAGACCGTAATTTCCCGGATATTGCCGGCGTCACGCCAAAGCGCACGCGGAAATTTCCCAACGATCCGTTCCAGATTAGCAAAGACCCGGTAGCGCTTTTCAGCGTGCAACTGGTCAATCGCGTCTTCGAAAAACCGACGATAGTCCATGAATTGCTCCTGTATCATGAACTTACTAGCGTTTTTGCCAGCCAAAATCCATGACGAGATTATGGGCAATTTGCCACGGTTCAAGCGAAACTCTCTTCACTAAATGTTTAAAGCGCAGGCAAACCGTCAAATAGTGCCGAAAACGCGTAAACGGCTGACGCCGCCATCAGGGAATATATTGAGACGTACGTGGCTTACTCGGTTTGCTGACACAAGATCGTTTGAGCTGAAGTCATGAACGGCATCCATGGAAAGTTTCTTCTCAGGCAAGATTTCCTGCCAGAACATGGAGGATGTGACAATCGACTGGGAAAGCCCGCCGGATACCGGTCCGAGATCGGCTCCATGGATAGAGCAGCGATCTGGATAATTCCCCTTATAATGCGCTGTGTCGACAACAACGCGGCTTATCTGACCGGGATGGCCGAGTTGAACGATGATCCAATCATTGCCAGGCTCACGGCGTCGGCGAGTTTCCCATCCGTCGCCCATGTTGATGCCTCGGCCCGGAGACAAAAGCCGGTGTAATGCGCCGTAATGGGCATCGGAATATGCAACGACACGTCCGCCATTTAAAGCGGAGGCAAGGTCTATTTCCTCATTGACGGGAATTTGCGACCAGTCACGCCATGGCTCGCCATAAACCCGCAGGCGCGCAATGCCGCCATCGGGATAGATAAGCAGACGAAGATGTGTCCAGACGCCCTTGTCAGCGCACACAAAAAAATGGTTGCTCGATGGTCCGAGTGGGCTTTGTGGCAAGAGTTCGAACCATGCGGTAGCGTCGGTCGGCTCAGTCTCGGATATGCAGGCTTCGATTGAACAAGCGGGCGGATAATTTCCGGTAAAATGACTGGTATCGACGTCGAAACCATAGATGATCCCGGGAGCCGCCAGCTTGATGACAGCAAAATCATGGCCGGGGCCCCGCTTGCGGCGGGACTCCCAACCATCCATCCATTTGCCGTGATCATCGTATTTGTCCGGAATGAACACAGCCGGTGCATCGAAAAGCATCCGTTCTACTGGAGCGAAAAAATCGTCTGTGGCAAAAATGGCTTGGGCACCTAGCCCGGCAGAGGCAAGATTTATACGGTTCGTTGCAAACTCGGGCAGTATTTCGTGGGAAGACACCATTGTTGCAATTCGTCCTAAAAAGCTACTGTATCTCGATTTACGTTTGGTAACGAGCTTTGCACACCTGTTTAAATGCGGCAAGATGAGCGCAAGACGGCATAGATGGAGATTAAGGGGCTTTGGCTATGACAGTGTTGGTGACCGGAGGCGCCGGATATATCGGCAGCCATATGGTCTGGGAGTTGCTGGATGCTGGTGAGTCTGTGGTCGTTCTTGACCGGCTCTCCACAGGATTCGATTGGGCGATACCTAGCGAGGCAAAGCTCGTTGTCGGCGATATCGGCGACCAGAGCCTGGTCCGTGAGACGATCGAACGCAACTACGTCGATGCAGTCATTCATTTTGCGGGTTCCGTGGTTGTCCCGGATTCGGTTCGCGATCCGCTTGCTTATTACGAGAACAATACATCAAAAACCCGGTCACTGATCGAATCAGTCGTAAAATCCGACGTGAAGAATTTCATTTTTTCGTCGACAGCAGCGGTCTATGGCGATGGCGGGATGACTCCGGTCACCGAGGACGTACCGACTCAGCCGCAATCCCCTTATGG
>NZ_JBFUMG010000343.1:0-4926 GCF_054049495.1 Phyllobacterium sp. P5_D12
GAAAAAGCAAAATGCGTCGCCAAGCGTTATCGCAAGATACGTCGCAACGTTTCTGGTGGCCTATGCGGTCAATCTTGGAATTGTTCTCGCGGCGCGCTCAACCGGACTAATGGACGGCCCGATGATTCATCTGCTGGGCATTTGTGCCTATACAATCCTTTTCTACCTGGGATCGGTCCATTTCGTGTTTGCAGAAAACACACCAATTTCGATTAACAATCAGCATGCAATCAACGGAAGAAGTGAGCCCCGATAGAATGGCCGACGACACCTACAGCGCACGGGCAGCAACCGTCTCGGGCTCCTCGACCGCAGAAGACCAGCGCGTCAGGCTGCTCTTCTGTTTGATTGTTGCAATTTTCAAAGCGGCAACGCTGATTTACGCCGCTGGCGGGCTTTTGCAGGATCCTGATAATTGKTGGCACGTGCGGGTGGGCTTGGACATGCTGACAAGCGGCACGTTTCCCACGGTCGACACTTATTCCTATACTTTTGCTGGCAGTCCCTGGATAGCAAAAGAATGGCTTGGGCAGATACTGTTTGCACTCGCCTATTCGCTGAACGGCTGGAACGGGGTCACATTATTGACCATCGCCATGAGCACGTTAACGGTCTTCCTGCTTGCATGGTATCTCAGCGCCTCCCTAAAACCGACGGTAGCGTTCGGCCTGACCTTCATACTGTCGCTCCTCATCGGTCCGATCCTGACCGCACGTCCACTCGTCTTCACACTTCCCATCATCATCATCTGGACTGCTGAGCTGTTCCGCGCTGCCCGCGATGAACGAGCCCCACCATTGTGGTTGCTACCACTCATATGCCTTTGGGCGAATCTCCACGCAACATTCACATTCGGATTCATCATAGCGGCATTCGCGGGCCTGGATTTTCTGGCGCAGACTCGCCTGACGAAGCCAGGTCTCCTCGGCAAATGGATTGCCTTTGGAATGCTTTGCCCGCTTGTGACCTTGCTCAACCCTTACGGTATCAAGGCCATCCTCGCGACCTTTTCAGTTGCCTACGGCAACGAGGCGGTCGCTTATATCGACGAATGGCAGCCCTTCAACGCCTCGGATTCTTACCTTATGGAGGCGTTCCTCCTGGTAGCTCTTCTCGGGCTGCTCGTCTCACGAGTGCAAATCGGATGGCCCAAGGCACTGTTTCTCCTCTTCAATCTGCATCTCCTCCTCACGCATCAGCGCTTTGCCTATCTTTTTGTTCTGCTGGTACCGCTCATTCTCGCGGCAGAAATCGGTGAACAATTCTCTTGGGTCTCGGCTTACAAATGGGCCAAGGGRCATCTCGACCGCCTGGAGCAATTTCTTGCCAGCCATTTTCACTCGATTTCAGCAACGATCGGCATATTGATCGTGTCTACGGCTGCAATATTCTCCTCGGTTTCAGGGGTCGAACCAAGCCCGAAGACATCGGCAAAAGGTGCGCTCGCGTTTGCGCAGCAGCACAATCTCTCCGGGAACGTCTTCAATTCCTACAATTTTGGCGGCACGCTGATTTTCCATGGAATCAAGACATTCATCGATGGCCGAACCGATCAGCTCTTTCTGAATGGCTTCATGAAGAAAACTATGTTGGCGGGCAACAGTGGTGGAAAACCGATTTTGGAAGAACAGATGAAAACCTATGCAATCGGCTGGGCTTTGCTAGCAACTGGCGACAGCCGCATCCCTTTCTTCAACGAATTAACCGGCTGGCGACGTGCGTATTCCGATGAGAATGCCGTCATCTTTATCCGGGAATGATGAGCCGCGTGTCATTTCGCGTGCAATAATGTAGACACTCCCTGTAGACTAAGGTTCTGATAACTTTAATGACGAGTGCTGTTCTACTGTAGGTTGTATTAGGCCTCACGGCTATTATTGCCGTCCTTTACGCCTTTCAAGGATGTTTCGACCTGATCCGCGCAAGACATGCGCGACATCGATGCGAAGAGCGGAGAATATGTCGAGCGCAGTATTGCAGCCCAAGATCAGCTCAAACGCATCGACATAAGGGCGCCGCAAACCGGCACCGTGCATGAACTCTCCGTCCACACTGTCGGCGGCGTGGTCCCCGCGGGTGAACAGCTGATGTTGATTGTGCCCGATGCTGTTGCTGGTCGTCGAAGCGAAGGTGCAGCCGCAAGATGTGGATCAGCTTTTTGTCGGGCAACCGGCTGGATTGCGTTTTACCGCCTTCAGCCAACGCACCACTCCGGAAGTCAATGGCACCGTGCAACAAATTTCCGCAGATGTGACAACGGACACCCGCACTGGCCTCAGCCATTACACCGTGCGCGTGGCCATCACTCCCGCCGAGGTCGGACGACTTGGCGCAATCAAACTTGTACCGGGGATGCCCGTTGAAACATTTATCGAGTCTGGCGACAGGAGCGTCGCGTCCTATTTCATCAAGCCAATGATAGATCGGGCAAAGCGCGCGTTCCRCGAAGGTTGACCAACGAGGTATTGAAGCACGCTAGAGCATATGCACCGTCAAATGCCCTCACCATGCGTATGGCCTTCGTGTGTCAGGGTAGCGATGAAGCGCTTGGTGCGCTCCCGTTTCGGGTTGGTGAAGATATCCCGTGAGGAACCCGTTTCAACGACCACTCCCCCATCCAGCACGATCACCTCATTGGCAATCCTCGAGGCCAGTCGAAGATCGTGCGTCGCCATGACCATTGTCGTACCTTCCCGCGCCAATTGCGCGAGCACATCGACCACCTCCCCGGAGAGTTCGGGATCAAGCGCTGACGTCGGTTCATCGCATAGAAGAACTTTGGGTGATGGGGCCAACGCCCGGGCGATTGCCACACGCTGCTGCTGTCCGCCGGAGAGCGTCGATGGCCAGACCTCTGCCTTATGCGCAAGCCCAACCTTCTCAAGCAATGTTATTGCCCGTTCCCTCGCCCGCTCCCTTGGCCATTTGAGGACTGTGGTCAGCCCCTCCGTAACGTTCTCGATAACCGTACGATGCGGAAACAGTTGGAAGTTCTGAAACACCATGCCGGTATGACGGCGAACCAGCTGGATCTGCTTCGTGCCCATCCGCACACCCGGCTGAAAGTCCAACCGGTCACCGGCAACTTCTACTGAACCCGATGTTGGAATTTCCAGAAGGTTTATGCAACGCAGAAGTGTACTTTTGCCACCGCCGGAAGGACCGACGAGAGCCATGACCGAGCCTTCGGCCACGCTGAGGGAAACGTTTTTGAGTACCATGTGGTCGCCAAAGCGTTTCTCGATATTCTTGAGGTCGACCATCATGATCCTGCCTCCAGGAAGCCGCCGTAGCGATTGAGGCGGGTTTCAAGCCGCGCTTGCAGCGACGACAGGACCGAACTCAAGGCGAGATAAATCAGTGCCGCCTCCACGTAGAGAATGAGCGGTTCATATGTCGTAGCAACAATGCGTTGAGCCGCCTGGAACAACTCCGGCACAGTGATGGCCGCCGCAAGTGAAGTGTCTTTGACAAGAGAAATAAAGGTGTTCGATAGCGGTGGAACAGCCACTCTGGCCGCCTGTGGCAAAATAGTCCGCTGCATTGCCTGGCGCCAGTTCATGCCGATCGAGTAAGCGGCCTCCCACTGGCCCTTTGGAACCGAAGATATAACCGCGCGCAAGATTTCCGACGTATAGGCGCCGATATTCAGGGTGAAACCGATGAGCGCGGCTGTGAACGCATCAAGCACGATACCAACGCTCGGCAGGCCATAGAATATCAGGAAAAGTTGGACCAGCAGCGGCGTACCGCGAATGATCCAGACATAGAACTTGACGACCGCCGCAAACGGAGTTGGTGCGAATAGCCGAACAAGCGCAGCTATAAGACCGACGGTAAGTCCAAGCGCGAATGACAACAGCGTCAGCGGAATCGTGAAAATCAAACCCGCCCACAATAGCGACGGAAGCGATTCGAGCATCAATGACAACCAATGTGTCAAAATCGTTCTCCCCAACAATAAAGGCAGGGAGCGAACCCCCTGCCCTCTTAGAGCGTAAATAATCCCGATCGTAAACGGTTGTTACTTCGAAACGTCCTGTCCGAAATACTTGTCGGCGATCTTTTGATACGTACCGTCCGCCTTGATCGTCTCGAGTGCCTTGTTGATGGCGGCGAGCAGATCCGGTTCACCCTTGCGGATGATGATGCCGGAGAAATCGGCATTCTCCTGCTGCGCCGCAATCTTCACATTGGCGTCAGGCTTATGCTTCTTGAAGTCGAGGAAAGACAGACTGTCGTTGATCGTCGAGTCGGCACGGCCATTGAGGACCAGCTGGATCGACTGGTCGAAACCGTCTGTTCCAACCAGCTCTGCACCGGCTTCCTGGGCGATCTTGCCGAAATTGCTGGAGAGCGATTGCGCAGACTTCTTGCCCTTTAGATCAGCAAAGCCCTTGATCTCCTCGTTGTCACTCTTGACGATCAAAACTGCCTTTGAAGCAATGTAAGGCTCGGAGAAATCATACTTTGCCTTGCGCGCCTCGGTGATGCCAACCTGATTGATGACCGTGTCATAGCGGTTGGCGTCGAGACCGGCGATCAGGCCATCCCACTTGCCTTCGAGGAACTCGGGCTTGACGCCGAGATTTTTGGCAATCGCCTCACCGATCTCCACATCGAAACCGACGAGCTTGCCCGAGGCATCGTGATAGGTGAACGGCGCGTAGGTGCCTTCCGTGCCGATCTTGAGAACGCCTGCCGCCTTGATCTGCTCAAGATTGGACGCCGCCTGTGCCTGGGCAGGCACGATTGCGAGGGCACTGACGACGAGAAGTGATTTCAACCAGTTCATTGTGTTTCCATCCGTTTGTAATTTGCTTTGAGCATGATCGGAAAGTGTCATTTTGCCGTGGCGCTGTATAGGCATTCGACGGCGCCGCTAGGAGCAGACCGGCAAAATTTATACCAGATTTCGGTTCAATG
>NZ_JBFUMG010000344.1:0-4912 GCF_054049495.1 Phyllobacterium sp. P5_D12
GCCCTCGGTGCTGCGATCACGGCAGCGTTGCTGGAAGTGTTCGACGGGCTAGCACCAAGCGACGGCTAAGGATACCTCAGGTGGCCATTAGGTTTCGAGGGTGGCACGGGGGGAACCACCGCGCATTCGTTCTATATGATGGGACCTAAGATTTTTCTGACCCAAACTAGGTCGCGTTCGTAAAGCCATCCGATATTACATAAAGTGTACTAATATTATCTGTGTCGAATTTCCCGGTTATCTTGTATCGAAATCCAGAATGATCCACGCTCTTCTGGAATTGAATAAGAATAGGCAATGGAATGGCTGAAAGTGGTTTCCTCCTGTGGACCGCATTACCTTGGGGTGCACTAGCAACTGTCCTAGCAGCAACCGTGGGTGCTTTGGTTGTAGTATGGCAGAATGCCAAGCAAGCTCGTCGTGCAACGGACCAGATGAGGCACACCGAAGCGATCAAACTCAAGATGAAGGTCTATGAGGAGATTGTCGGACTTTGTCGCGATGCTGGGAGGGCAGAGATTGAGTACAGTGGTTTCGTTGCTGGGTTTTCGACYGACCTCAAGCTCTACAGGGATATGACCGCCGTAGGTCTCAAGTGGACTATTCCCAAAGCCAGACCAAGAGCGCTGTTTGACAAGCAAGAACAGTTCAATCGCGCGGTAATCGACATGGTCAGCGTTACCGAGAGATGGGGCGTGATGCACCCAGGACTAGAGATGTATCGCCTAGCCTTCAACGTCGCCATGCATGAAGCTAATGCCGCCTTCGATCCCTACAGAAGCCTCGCAAGTCGATGGATGCCTATGGATAACCCAGATGCCACGGGAGCTCCTTCGACCTTTCCTTGGTCATTACCCAACGACCAGATCATCAGCCAGATCGATGTTGCCGCCAACGCATTGACTGAGGGGATAGGCGAGTTCGGCAACTACATTTACGACTTCCAGATCGATATGCAAAACCTATTGCTCGGGGACCTTTTCTCTCATCGCATCCCCCCAAGAGAGCCACTCAACCCCAAGTATGTCGTTGCCAGACTGGACGACCACGTCGCACTGAAGAAGTACTTTGAGACAGAGACGGAGTGGGGAAAGCACAAGACCGAGGTTGAGGAGCGGGTCAGGAAGGCGAACGAACAGTCACGTCAGCCAGCTTGATCAATGCTGAATAGTCTCAAACTACTACTGGTATTTTCACGCTCTCCACCACCTCTTGCATTTGCTTGGTACTCGCGTTGGAGTAAACAGAGAACGCCAAGCCTTTCGCACCGTGCTGCTCATGCCCTACGACCTGACCAATGGTGGCCTCATTCATTCCTGCATGTCTCGCCAAGGTAACGAACGTCTTTCTCAGGCTGTGGAAATTGGTCAATGCCCTGCGCTTGCCCTCGCCGATCTCATTGATACCGTGTCGTCTACGATAGGTAGCAAAGCGCTTGCTGACACTCGCTTTAATCAATCCTTCGAACTCAGGCCAGAACGGTCCGGACTTAGTGCGAGCCTCAACCAGCTTAGCCAACCCTGAGTGGACCGGGATTACTCGAACGCCAGCCTTGGACTTCGCCTTGGCCAAATCGAAGCACTCAATGCCGTCGATGGTCACCACGGCCTCTTTGGTCAGTGAAAGTATCTCACCAAGCCGCATTCCAGATAGTGCCGCCACCAATGACAAGTCCGCCAATTCGCCTGTCTCGCTGGTAAGCTTCTTCACCTCTACCACCGTCAAGGCACGTTCGACCTGCATAGCCACTTTGTCGCCACCCTTGGCCCTCTGAGGTTGCAGCTGGTCAGTCCACACGTTCCCTTGGTCTGTCGCGACATGACTTCGGCGCATCAAGTACGCCCAATACCCTTTGAGGCAGGAAACATGCTTAGCAGCCGTAGTCGGATGCATAGGCGCGAGCACCTCGGCGACATACCGCCCTGCTACCTTCCGGTTGATCCCTGCAAGTTTCAAGTCCTGAGCCTTGGCCCACCTCTGGAACCTTGCGGTCAACCCCTTCCACTCTGCGGTGGTCTTCGGAGAAAGCCTCGCCTCACGTAGCCAATCCGAAACATACTTGTCGGTATCCTCTTGGCCTGTCCAAGCTGCCTCAAAGGCTTTCTGTTCTTGTGGGCGTAGCCTGTCTGCGAGTTCCTTGGCTGACATAGCGAGCATGTCTTTTTCTGAGAACTCGCCCTCCTCGCTGTGGTCAGCGGCAGTCATCCAAGCTTTTCTTAACGATGCACCAAGGTCACCTAAAGTATCCTGCTGAAATGTCCCAGCCCTGATAGCACTGAACACATCCTTCACCTGTCGCTCGATCTGGTCGCGCCGCTGCTTGGCTGTTGGTATGTCTCCGGTATCTGTGGTCTCAACCCAATTACGCTTGCCTAGCTGGGCCTGACAGTCAGAGGGTATGTCGATCTTCACCCACCAGATATTTCCCTTCCGCACAAGATACTTCATTGCCCTATTCATTGCATTCCTACCAACAATTCCTACCAAGGATAGGAGCCGTTTACCGTGCAATTTCAATAAGATCAAGGTCTTGAGGAGACTGGTAAACTAATCCCTCCTTCGCTACCATTGACCTCCCCACGGAAGATAGTTAATCGGCCGTATCGGCACCGAGCCCGCCGGTCATCGTATCGCCACCTGCGCCGCCGACAAATGTGTCATATCCATCACCGCCATTGAGGGTGTCATTGCCGCCAAGGCCGACGAGGACAGAGCCGCCCACTCGGTTGCCGGTGATAGTGTCGTCGTAGGCCGAGCCGACGACATTCTCGAAATTGTTTTGGACAAGATCGCCATTGGCATGCCCGCCGCTCACGGTGATATTGCCCAGCGCATTCAGCTGCGCCATGTTGACGGTCACCGCCGCATTGGAGTGCTCATAGCTCAGCGTGTCGGTCCCGCCGCGAATACCGTAGCCACCGCTCAGACTATCGGCACCCGCACCGCCTTCGATGAAGTCGTTGCCGTCGCCGCCATCGATAATATCGGCGCCGGTTCCGCCGAAAATCTGGTCACTGCCGCCGCCGCCGCGAACGGTGCTCAAAAGCGTGAGGCCGCCTGTGATGTGGATGCGGTCGTCTTTCTCCCCGCCATCTACGAGAAGCCCGGAGAGAAGATTATTGTACGTCAGGTCGTCATTCCCAGTTGTGCCCGGCATATTCGTCGTCGGCCGCAGCCAGCCGCCGTTCGTCACAAAGAGCAAATCGAAAATAGATTGAGGTAAGGTCGAAGGCATGATCATGCACTCCCCTAATGGGCTGCACGAGCCGGTATCTCCCCCGAGGCCTGCTGCTCTGCAGCCAACAAATGAAGTCTACACCTTTTTATTGAGAACACAATAAACTATACTACAAACTACTTAATCAAAACGGATTAGATGGGTGCAAAAATCGCGGCACCCGCTTCTCCATGGCGTTTCAGTGGGCAGCCTTCGTTGCTCTGGATTGATCCTTGCCTCGTAGCCTCTCAACCGAACCGGCGAATTGCATCCCTGTTTAAGCTAAGATGTTGGGCGGCGTATGCGACATTGTTTGGGTATGTTGGGCAATTACTGAAATTAGACTGATCAAAAGAGCTATCTGTCTGTAAAAATCCAGCTAGACTTTGCCACTCGCYTGCTTCAATACTATCGCAGCGAGGGACCATGGCCAAAATTTCTGGAATCTTTAATGATGCTGGAACCGCACTCATGGTGCTGGCATCGCTTGGCGGCCTCGTCGTTTCGATCGTCAACTACTTCAATCCCGATAGCGGTATCGCCGGTGAGCCTGGAACGCTTCTGGTGATTGCGTCGACCATTCTGCTGGCCCTGTTCGGTATGGCGCTTGCCAAGTTGAACGCTGGCTTCCTCCGGTCGTTCTTCATCGTCTCTTCTATCCTCAATATCACCGGCACATCCTTCGCCGGATATCTCCTGCATAGTCAAACACTTGTGATCCTTATGCTCGTCAGCCTTCTTGGCTGGATTCTTCACGTGTTCAGACAGCGTCGCGCGTTTGCCTGAACCAAGCTTTTGCAATGGTGACCGACGTGGTGTGGACAAAGTATTTATTGTCGGCGTTGTCTGTTGTGGCGTTGACGGCAACTTGCGGCGAACTCCGGGCCCAGAGCGTCGAATGGAGCACCTACAACGGTGACCTTGCGGCACAAAAATTCTCGCCCCTGAAGCAGATAACACCCCAGAATGTGGGGAATCTCACGGTTGCCTGGCGCACCCATACTGGCGACGTTTCATCCGGTGGACCGCCTCCGGCCGGGATGCACAATCGCCCGCCAGCCTCTGGTCCGCAGGCCGATCTTCCGCCAACAGTGTGGTCGGCGACGCCGCTTTTCGTTAATGACACAGTCTATCTTGGCACGCCCTTTTACCGGATTTTTGCACTTGAACCCGATACGGGAAAGGTGAAGTGGAGCTATGATACCAATGCTGTTCTTGAAGCGCTGACGCAGCCTGACCTCAAGAACCGCGGTGTTGCTTACTGGCAGGCAGATGCCCCTGACGCTTCGCAGGCGTGCCAGAAACGCATCTATATTGGCACGATGGACGCGAAGCTGCATTCCGTTGATGCAGACACGGGCAAGCCCTGCGCCGATTTCGGCAAGGGCGGTGTCGTGGATATTAACCAGTGGAATGTTGAAAACGCCAAATGGCCACTGTCCATTCTCCAGCCTCCGACCGTTTACAAGGATTTCCTCTTTGTCGGCTGGGCCGGCAAGGACTGGGCGGACGCTGTCGATCCACCCGGCACTGTTTTTGCGCTTGATGCACGGACGGGCGCCCTGCGCTGGACGTTCCACGCTCTGGATGCCGCAGACGCTGCGAAGAGCGGCACCGCAAACGTCTGGGCAAGTATGGCTGTCGATCGTGACCGCAACCTTTTGTTTTTGCCGGTCAGTTCGCCCAGTCCAAACT
>NZ_JBFUMG010000345.1:0-4910 GCF_054049495.1 Phyllobacterium sp. P5_D12
AGATTGCCGCGCTGAAGCCGTTCCTTGCAAAGGAAGACATCATCATCGATGCCGGCAATGCCAATTTCCACGATACGGTACGCCGTCTTGCCGAACTCGGACCCAACGATCCGACATTCGTTGGCATGGGCGTTTCCGGCGGCGAAGAAGGCGCGCGGCATGGCCCGTCGATCATGGTCGGCGGAACACCTGAATCCTACGCCCGCATCGAGCCGGTGCTGACTGCAATTTCCGCGAAGTACCAGGGCGAATCCTGCTCCGCCCTGCTCGGTCCTGATGGTGCCGGGCATTTCGTCAAGACCATCCACAACGGCATCGAATATGCCGACATGCAGATGATTGCAGAGGTCTACGGTGTGCTGCGCGATGGCCTCGGCCTCGCTCCGAATGCCATCGGCAAGATTTTCGAGAAGTGGAATGCCGGCCCGCTGAATTCCTACCTCATCGAAATCACTGCCAAGGTCTTGGCTGCAACCGACAAGAAGACTGGAAAACCAGCAGTCGATGTCATACTCGATAGCGCCGGGCAGAAAGGCACAGGCCGCTGGGCCGCCATCGAGGCGCAGATGCTCGGCATTCCGGCAACCGGCATTGAAGCAGCAGTAGCTGCCCGGTCGATCTCATCGCTGGTCAAGGAACGCGGTGAAGCGTCAAAAGCCTATTCCGAACTGAAGACGGCCAAGCTCTCAGACGGAAGTGCGGCTTTCATCGACGCGCTGGAAGACGGTTTGCTCGCCGGCAAGATTGCCGCCTACGCTCAGGGCTTCGATGTCATGGCAGGTGCCTCCAAGGAACATGGCTGGAATATACCGCTGGCCACCACCGCCCGTATCTGGCGCGCCGGCTGTATCATCCGCTCGCAATTCCTCGACCAGATCGCTGCCGCCTTTGAAGGCAGCGAGGGTAAAAATCTGCTGCTCGCGCCGGCTTTCGTCGAACGGATGAAAACCGGATCGCAATCCTTGCGCAAGATCGTCGCTGAAGCCGCTCTCGCAGGCCTGCCGACGCCGGCGCTGGCGGCCGCGCTAAGCTATTTTGATAGCTTCCGGCAGGCGCGTGGCACAGCTAACCTCATCCAGGCTCAGCGCGATTTCTTCGGTGCGCATGGCTTCAAACGGATCGGCGAGGAAGGCGATTTTCATGGTCCCTGGTCGGAAGCAGATTAATCGTCAATCGGATTGTCTATGGGACAGCGACAGTGCATCAAGCGGGAGCCGGGTTTAATGACCCTGGCTCCCGCCACATCTGTGGGGCATGCAAACGCAACCAAATAGCCAAGCGGACGAAGACGCCGCACTGAAAGGTTAGACATGTCGACCAACACTTACCAACATCGTGTATATTCTGCTGAACGGCCGGGAAGCCCGTTGCTTTTCGTATTCCATGGCACCGGCGGTGACGAAAACCAGTTCTTCGATTTTGGCAGACAATTGCTGCCGGAAGCCGGAGTCGTCTCACCCCGCGGCGATGTCTCCGAGCACGGCGCCGCACGCTTCTTTCGCCGGACGCGCGAAGGCGTTTACGATATGGACGACCTTGCCGCGCGTACGAGCGCCATGGCGAAGTTCATTCGCGCGCACAAAGACAAGGCGAAGCCATCGAAAACGGTGGCACTTGGTTATTCCAACGGAGCAAACATGATCGCCTCCGTCATGCTTTCCCATCCCGAGCTTTTCGATGAAACCGTTCTGATGCACCCGCTGGTTCCGTGGACCCCTGCGCCGCAAATCGGCCTCGCTGGCAAGCGCGCTCTGATCACARCAGGAAGGTTGGACACGATCTGCCCGCCGGTTCTAACGCAGACCTTCGCAGATTATCTGATCGAGCAAGGGGTTGAGACCGATCTCGTCTGGCATTCCGGCGGTCACGAAATCCAGCAAAGCGAAGTCGCTGCCATCGAACGTTTCGTTCGCGCTACGGTGTTAAAATGAAAACCGGCCCGAAAGGGCCGGCTTTTTCCTATCGGGAAAATCTCAGCGACACCGGCAAGACCCTCATCGCATGCGATGCTCGGCGACCCCTTGGGGTCAGCAACCCATGGCACCCCTCAAGATGGCCTGCCTTCAGTTCCAGCGCCAGAAAGCGCCGGCGTTCGACCGGGCCCGGCATGGCAAGGTCTGCTGTCTTCGCACCGCTGAAGCCGAAGCGTTCGTAATATTCCGGATCGCCCACCAGAATAACGGCACCATGGCCGAGCCGGGCAGCCTCTGCTGTTGCGTGCCGCATCAATGCCACGCCAATGCCCTTGCCCTTGAGTGAAGGTTCGACCGCAAGCGGTCCAAGCAGCAGCGCTCGCACGGGCTTGCCTGTCGCATCATGTCCAGCCTGGATATCCCAAAGCCGCACGGTGCCGAGCAGCGCACCATTGATCCCGCGTGCGACGAATGCCAGCCCCTCGGAGGGCAGCCGGCCGCRGCGCAGCTTTTCCGACGACTTGCGGCGGCGTCCCTCACCCATGGCGCGGTCGAGCAAAGATTCGCGCGCCCGCTCGTCCTGAGCAGTTTCGTTGAGAATTGTGAAACCCTGCGATCCATCCGGACGCGGGTTGTCTTGGATGTAGTCTTTTGCGTTCATTGTCTTGGCCAGTCTTGATCATGGGATGCGTCATTGCTGCCCGGCTGGTGCCGGACAGCGGTCCATGATTGGGCTCACACCCAATCAGATGACGTATGATCGGAGTGGTTCAAACCCGTTGAAGGCGACGGCAGAGTACGTAGTGGTATAAGCACCTGTTCCCTCGATCAGCACCTCGTCGCCAATGGTCAGCGAGATCGGCAGCGGATAGGGATTCTTTTCGTACATCACGTCGGCGCTGTCGCAGGTCGGGCCAGCAAGAACGCAGGGCTCGGCGAGATCGCCATCGCGCGGCGTGGTGATCTGGTAGCGGATCGCCTCGTCCATCGTCTCGGCGAGACCGCCGAACTTGCCGATGTCGAGATAGACCCAGCGCACATTGTCGTTGGCAGCCTTCTTCGAGACGAGCACGACTTCAGCCTTGATGACACCGGCATTGCCGACCATGCCGCGGCCTGGCTCGATGATAGTCTCCGGCAGGCGATTGCCGAAATGCTTGCTCAATGCCTGGAAGATCGCCTGGCCATAGGCCTGGGCGGTTGGCACGTCCTTGAGGTAACGGGTCGGGAAACCGCCGCCCATATTGACCATCTTCAACGTGATGCCTTCCATGGCGAGCTTGTCGAAGACGTACTTCGCATCGCCGAGCGCACGGTCCCAGGCAGAAAGGTCCGTCTGCTGCGAACCGACATGGAACGACACGCCGTAGCTGTCGAGGCCAAGCTTCTGCGCAGCAAGAAGAACATCCACAGCCATCGCAGGCACGCAGCCGAATTTGCGCGATAGCGGCCATTCGGCACCGGCACCATCGGTCAAAACGCGGCAGAATACACGGGAACCAGGAGCAGCACGGGCTACTTTCTCGACTTCCTCGATGCAATCCACAGCGAACAGGCGGATGCCGAGCTCGAAAGCGCGCGCGATATCGCGCTCTTTCTTGATCGTATTGCCGTAAGAGATGCGGTCGGCGGTCGCGCCGGCGTCAAGCGCCATTTCGGCTTCGGCGACGGAGGCCGTGTCGAAATTCGAGCCGAGCGAAGCGAGCAGGCGCAGGATTTCTGGCGCAGGATTGGCTTTCACCGCGTAGAATATCTTCGATTCCGGCAAAGCCATCTCGAAATTATGATAATTCTCACGCACCACTTCCAGATCGAGCACCATGCAAGGGCCGTTCGGACGTCGGGTGTTGATGAAATCGATAATGCGCTGCGTAGCCATTTTAAGCTCCAATTCCATAGCGGCTGGTATGGCCGCTCAAGCGATCGCGATTTCACGGGACGCACCCTGAAAAATCGCAAGGACAAAGTGCATGAATCCGTCCCTCGTGAAGCCAGCCTTTGGAGATGCTGGTACACGCGAATGGTCATGCGGCGATGGATCAACGCTAAAGTCAGCGTCAGTCCGCTTTGTCTGCCTTGGCTTGGATGAACCCATCCGCACTACCGGCAATGAAGGTGTGCCTCTTCAGTAATTCCGGCTTATGGACAGCCGAAAGACACCAGAAAGGCCCGCACCGTCGTTGCTTCAGATGTCCTCAGCTTGGCGGTAGGCCGACAAACTGACTGGAGGGGTTAGTTCCAGGTACCATACCGTTTCCTCACCATAATGAAGATCGGCGGACACCCATGGGCACGTGCGACTTTGGGCAAGGGGCATATAAGAGGAAAGTTGTGTCCAATCAATGAAAATAATGGGGCAGGGTAAAATTTTTTATTCATTGAACAACGGGGGGTAAATGCCCTAGAATCATTGAACGATGAGCACAATTCCCCCGCTAAATGCCCTTCTTGATTTACCCTTGGTTAACCTTTCGTCGGACGATGGCCCGCTGAACGGTGAAACACTCGGCGTCAAAGACATATTTGACGTTACCGGCATGCGTACCGGTTGCGGAAATCCGCAGAAATATGACGAATCAGTAGCCGCCACAAAAACCGCGCCTGCAGTTCAAAGCCTGTTCGATGCTGGTGCCCGCTTCATCGGCAAGACGCAAACAGATGAACTCGCCTTCTCGATKATGGGCCAGAATGTTCATTTTCCCTTCCCCGTGAACCCTAAAGCTCTAGATCGCGTGACAGGTGGCTCGTCTTCGGGTTCCGTCTCGGCGGTAGCGGGCGGTCTAACCACCATTGCAGTCGGTTCCGACACGGGCGGATCGATCCGTGCTCCGGCGAGCTTCTGCGGCCTGGTAGGGCTTCGCACGACCCACGGACGCATCTCCCTCGAAGGAACGATGCCGCTCGCCCATTCGCTTGATACGTTCGGCTGGTTCGCCAAGGACATTGCGCTCTACGAAAAGGTCGGCGCCGTTTTGCTTGGCCCGGACACTTCTGATT
>NZ_JBFUMG010000346.1:0-4908 GCF_054049495.1 Phyllobacterium sp. P5_D12
GAACAGGCCCTGTACAAGCAGGTCGACTTCAATGAAGTTGTCGCCATGCTTGCCACTCTAGCCCGGCTCCACGACACGCTGTGGCAGAGTCATCACAACGGAGCGCCGCCTAACCTCGAGCCGCAGGGTCCGAAGTTCCCAGTTTCGGAGGATGGGAACCAGCCGGGTGAGCGAGTGTATAGGGAGTCTGCTGAGGCGCTCGACAGGCTCGCACACTAGTTTGGAAGGCGGATGCTCTGCCGAAGTTTGCAAGAGTGGCATTCGTCGAGCCCGAGCGAGAGGCTGGCTATTCATTGAAAAATCGCCCGTCCATCTTCTACCGGCAAGCTAGGGCGGAAATGGGGGAAGGAACGTTGGCGCGGCCACGCAGATGACTTCGTGGAAAACGCCAGTCGCTCGGAAAACAAATCCGTTCTGTACCTTTCGCATTTCGACCAGGAGCAAATTTTATGCCTAAATTTAGATGCGAATTTATCGTCAGCGGCGACCTGGTTCTGCCAAAGGATGGGTCCCCACTTCCACTTACAAAAAGCGACAGCGTAACCATACATCTTCACAACGGCGACGCAGATGCCCAAGGCCATGTCAAAGCGCTTCGCGCGGTTGTAATTGGTCCAGCAGACAGTATAGAAGTCGGCGAGCGATCACTTCGCACCTATCTTGTCCGCCATTTGGATCTGCTAACGTTTTCAACCCAGAGCCGTTTCCAAGTGGTCCGCGCGATAAGATTGATCGAATGGGAACCGCATCAAAAAGAGCGCTTGATGTTGGTCTACGGAAGCCGTCAAGACACAAAGTACCCGCCAGCGCCCGAACTTCATCAAGAATACTCGGAAACCATCGCTGCCATTGAAGATTCTGGGCCACCCGCTTTTGTTCGGACGGCTCTCCGACAGTACAGATATGCACTTTTGTCTGATCATCCTGATGATCAATTCATGCGTCTCTGGCTGGCACTGGAAATCATTGCCGAGAATCTTAAGGCGAAGCAGCGGGTTGCCATCGAATGTCCGACTTGCCGCGCCGACCTGGAATGTCCGACCTGCGGACCGGCCATGCGAATGCCAATGGCCAAACAAGCTATTGAGGTATTGATAAGTCGTATCACCGGCCCCGAATGGCAAAAGAACGTTTCCATGCGGCAATTCAAAGCACGAAACGGGTTGATGCATGGGAGTACAACCCAATCAATCGCTGAAAAATGTGGAGTGCCATTTGAACAGGTTGTCGATGAACTTGGTGCCGTTGTCTGGCAAGCAATCGTCCTAAGCATGCCAACTTGGAATTCCGACGCTTGTGCGATGGGGCGGCGCGCAAGTATCACAGCATCCTTTTTGAATCCTGCCGCCCACCTTTCTTTCCAACATCGCACAGCCGATGAACATCCCGACGACGACGCTCTGCCGAATGCGCAGATTGCCATCTTGACCAAGTTCAAGGACGTTGTCGGAACATCAGAATATGACCGACAAGAGAAGGATTGAATCCCCTTTTCCGAAGTTTCACTATGGGCAGCCCTAAGAGCGTTTCAGGCCGGTTGTTGTTCGTCGAACGCGGAACCACAAGAAAGTGCGCCCGTCGAGATAGACTATCAAACACATATTCTTGATCCTTGTCGACGATCATGTCAACTGTCTCCCACAGCAAGTTCTTCCCGCATGTCCTGCCGAAACTCGCGGAAAGAGAGGACCAGCTTCCGGCGCTCGTCATCGAGATGCTGCTGGCGCTGCTCGATCGCTTCCAGCCGTTCGTCCAGCGGGGCGAGACGCTTGTCGATCTCGGCCATGTTTTCACCCAGCAAGGTGCCAAGCACCTCGATGGTGGCCTCGTCGGCCTTGCGGATACGCTCGCTGATGAGGGTGCGAATGGCCTTCCAGGCGCCTTCGGAAAGTCCGTGTTGCGGCGGTGGCGTTTTGGTGACGACCATGTCCGGTTCGAGGTGCGGCTGGTGATCGCTCATGGCTGGTCCTTTCTTCGCGGTGGCCGCACGTATCCAGGCGTTTTCGTAATCGGCCACAAGGGCGGGCTGGGAATCGCCGCCTTCAGCGCATCGATTTCGCGGCAAAGACAGGCGATCTGGTCCTGCTGCTCGTTCAGCGCCAGTTCCACAACTTGGAGGATGGCGGAAAACTTCTGCCCCATGACGAGCCACGGCGGCAGGTCCGGCTGCGGCGGTTTGGTGTGGATGCTCATGCGGCGATCCTTTCGCAAAGAAGGCGCACGCCGCCTCGTTTGACCGCCAAGCCCGGCCGGAAAAGGACCAGAGATCGACGCGCGCCAGCTGGTTATTGTGGTATCAAGATACCACAACGCGATTACTTGGGATATACTCGACCGATGTCGTATTTGGTTCACGATGGAAAACTAAGCGGGCGTTTCGAGGCGATGATTGCAGGTCTCGAAACGGAAGGCGGTATGTCCATTCCGAAGATCGCCGCCAAGGTTGGCTGCAGCAGACAGCAGATATGGCGCATCGCGTCGGGCCAGACCAAACGTCCGGGCTATGGGATCGCTGTCCGCATCGAGAAACTCCACGGCCAGATGACGACGAAAACCCGAGGGCTGCGCTGATGGCGATGGGACGACCACCCAAGTCCAGCGTCCTTAAGGCTGCAGAAGGCAACCGTTCCAAGAGAGGACGCCACCGGATCAAGGACGATGTCCGCGGCCGGGGCTTGCCGGTGCCGCCGCCCAACCTTTCCAAGGAGGAGCTCGCGCTTTGGCGAGGCATTATCTCGTCTCTTCCCCAGACATTGCTGAGCGGCGCAGATGTGTCCGTGCTGGAACGGATGGTGGTGGCCTGGGCAAGGTGCCGCACGATCGAGAAAACGTTGGAGCTCGAAGGCCTTGTCATCGCGACACCTCAGGGACGCATCCGCAATCCGCTGATTTCGATCCTGAAAGACACGCACACCGAGATGCACCGATGCGGCAGCGAACTTGGTTTGTCGCCAGCCGCACGCGCAAGGGTGACGGGTGCCAATGAACCGGACACCGACGATATAATGGATGCTCTGTTGGGCATGGACGGAAATCTCGATKCAGCATGGTGGGAGAAGCCGCAATAATTATGGTGATCGAATCGATGCTTCGCCGTATGGTAAGTTCCGGGCGCGCCCACTCAACGAGAGTTCCGTTTCGACTATGCGGTGATTGACGTCTGCGCTCAGCGTAAAACCCGAGCCTTAGCGGCAAAGCTCGAACGTTACTGCCGGACCGGCCAACTTAGGTCTCAACCATACACATCAAGTGCCGCCTGCGATGCTGATGGGGAGCTTCAGGTCGATCAGCCGGGCTTGCAACAAAGACAAGGTGAGGTGGTCGCGTGCATCGACCCATCGGCTGTCATCGTTGGCACGGTCAGCCTCCCGAAACTCAAGGTGCGGCTGCCCCGTTGAATGCTTAAGGATGGGACCGAGATCGAGTTCCTTTAGCAAACGAAAGGCCTTGACGGTCGGGCCAGTCTCAAGGTCGAACCGGGTCTCCCACCAGTATTCATCGACAGGTTCATCGTAGCTCTCGGGCCCGATGTCATGCTTGGTCCAAATGCGGTGCGTATCATGGTCCGTCCGGTGCGGGATGCACTCGCTGACAAAGAACTCGCGCCACGTCGGTGGCGGCGGGCAGAATTGCCACTCGCCAAGCGTCAGCAACAATCCCTGTTCGTCATTGTCATACCAGAAAATGGTTTGCGCGGTCTGCGGAGGTGGGACCAGCAGGGGTTGTTTGTTCCGAAGCACAAAAGACCGCGCATCCTTGACGAATGTCGCCGTGAGCAGACCGCCCGCTCCGATAAGAAAACCACGTCGTGAAAGCATAAAAAAACCCTCCAGATGCACACGCATCTCTAGAGAGCTGAACGACCTATTGTTGCCCATTTGGGCCACATCGTCGTACCACCGTTGCCGGTCAAGGCTGGTTGGCGGGGCCGAAGCCCTCTCTGGATGCAGTTCGATGCGTAGCAACTTGGATCACGACGCGCAAGGGGCAGGATTGAGCATTGCTTCGTTGACACTGAAGTCGAGGTCGGCCCTGCCAAGGCTGATGCCAAACCATGCCTGCGTGGTGGGAGAAGCCGTCTGAGTGGCAGTGACTTCTAACCCACAGTAATGTTTGGTCTTGAGGCATCAATACAGCCTACTGTTGAGTGTTCCCGTGCCGACACGGCAATCCAAAGTTGATTGGAGCTGCCAGTGGGCGTAATACTACATGCGGCTGGGAGCACGATCATGCCACATACCGTTCAGWCACTTKCCTTRGGTCCAACGGGTATGGGAGTRCCCGCTCGKTTGGCCYTGGMCCATCTCGAACGAAAACACATCGAWCCKGACCCGCTGCTTARMCGGTGCGGYYTRRAACGCGCYTCRCTCGATGAACGCAAGCGCATCAACYTGGCCTCGCAGATCGCGTTTCTGAACGAAGTTGGCGGTGCCATCGGCAATGAGTGGTTSGGKCTSGATCTGGCCGATCAGGTYGATYTGCGCGAGATGGGGATGATYTAYTACGTGGCATCGTCGTCSCATAYKTTKGAAGAKGCACTCSGCCGCCTGAYGCGATATGTKCGGTTGGSCAAYGAGGCACTCGTGCTCCAGATGGACCAGGGAGCAATCTGCCGGATAACGCTTTCCTATTCAGGTGTTGCCCGCCACAGRGATCGCCATCAGACAGAGTTTCTGACAATGGTACTCCTGCGGCTGTGTCGCCAGCTTCTCGGCCAGCACATTGTTCCTGTCTCCGCGAGTTTCATCCATCACCGTATCGGTAATCTTGGCGCGATCCGGCAGAGATTTGGCTGTGATATCGAGTTCGATGCCTTTGCCGACCAACTGAGCTTCGATGGAGCATTGTTGAAGCGACCCATCGTTGGAGACGACCCGCATCTCAACGAAATAATGGTCAAGCTCTGTG
>NZ_JBFUMG010000347.1:0-4900 GCF_054049495.1 Phyllobacterium sp. P5_D12
GGGCAAAAGACTGACATTATCGGCATTTTCAAAGGAAGGGTTGCTGGCAGTTTTGAGATTGAACAAATCGGGCAAACAGGGTTCTGGCACGTCTCCCTTAGGAGTTGCGGCGCGTTCTGTGCCTCATCCAGGATAAATGGCTCACCATCAGAAATGGCTTTCCCGACCAACTGCTGAATATTGGCCAACCTCGCCAGAGCTCAGGGTAAGTTGCTCTGCCCGTGCCGAAGCGGCTCAATTGAAAAACAATCAGAATATGAATTCGACGGAGGTCAGCGGCCAGCTGCCGCGCGTCCATTCGATGGGCACGCCATCGCCGTCTTCATTGATGGCATTGACGTGGAACACCGGCGTTCCTGGTGTCAGCTGAAGGATTTGCGCTTCATCAGAGGAGGCGAAGCCGCCGCTGATCCGCGTCTCGATCCGCCGGTAATTTTCGATACCGTGGGCGCGGAAAACATCGGTGACCGACTGGCGCACGCCGTATATCTGTTCGAAATCGGGAAAGAGCTCTGCCGGAAAGACTTTGGTATTGACGTAAACCGGCTGCTTGCCGGAAGTCCTTGTCCGGCATAGCCGGATAATGGTGGTCTCCGGTACGAGACGGAGCCGCGTTGCCACAGCCGGTCCGGCCGGCTCGCGGATAATCAGCAGTGTCTGGGTATCGACCACCTCGCCGTGGGTTTCGAAGCTATCGAGAAAGCGCCGCCCGTCCCGAACCGTGAAGGTGGAGGGCAAGTTGCGCACGAAGATCCCCACGCCCTTGCGAGCAGTGAGGTGACCTTCCTGTTGCAATTGTTGTAGCGCCTGACGAAGCGTAATGCGTGTGACTGTTAGTTTCTCCGCTAGATGCGTCTCACCGGGAAGCTGGCTACCCGGTTGAATAAAGCCATCCTCGATCAATCCAAGAATGTGGTCGTAAATTTGCTGCCAGATTGGAGCGTCACTGCGCGGCCGGAAGACCAGTCCGTCAAAGGCTGAAAGACTATCGCCGCTGCGCTCAAGTTGTGCCGGATTTATAATTTTCTGGGTCATGACGGCTTATTCCGCGGCAATTGATACACCGTGGGCCGATCTTACCCGGAGACGCCCGGAGGAATAGACAATCTCTCCATTGACCATTGTTGCAACCACATGCGGATGCGCCGGATCATCTGCGTTGACAAGAATCAGATCTGCCCGGTGCCCGGCATCGAGCGATCCGCGATCATCGAGCCTTGCCACGCGGGCTGGATTTGCCGAGACCAGGTCCCAAATCAAGGGAAAATCGCCCGCACAGGGAGAAGAGAGTTTGAAGGCTGCGTGCAATGGCGAGGGATAGTGGTAATCGCTGGTCAGCACCGTGCAGAGCCCGGCTCTGATGGCTTCGGCGGCATTGAGTGCACCATTGTGGCTGCCGCCGCGCACGACATTGGGCGCACCAAGGATCACGTCTTCGCTCTTTTGCCGGGCAATTTTCGCCGTTTCGACGGTCAGAGGAAATTCCGAGGCCTTTGCACCCAGCGCACGAAAATACACACGGTCTTCAGGCGATGTCTCGTCATGGGCAAGCAGAACATTTCCGTTTGCCCTCGCGGCCGAGGCCAGTGCCTCGATTGCCATCGGCACATCGTCCCGGCGGGACCAAACCTGGTCGAGCAATGACATATAGTCGTTCCGGTTCAGGCCGGACCGTTCGGCCATCTGTCCGATCTTGCGGGCGATTGTGCCCTTCAGCACCGAACCGGTGGTATGATCGTTGAAAGCGAGGATCGGTCGCGGGGTGAGCGACAGCCACTTCATGACTTTTGCCATTTGATCAAGTGCAAAAGTTTCCCAGCGCAGATGCACACGCGTGTCGCATGCTAGATTATCGCGGATACCGACCAGTACGCTGATCAGCTCCTCGGCTGCTTCGACCGAACGCAGTCCGGGTTCCCACGACACCGTGATACCGTGAAAGGCTGTGGTTATACCATTGGCGACAAGCTGACGGTCGGTGTCCCTCAGCGCCAAAGCGATGTTAAAGTGAACACCTGGGCGAGGCATGATTTGCCGCTCGAAACTATCGCCATGAATATCGACTATTCCCGGAAGCACAAGCAGGCCAGAGGCATCGATCACGGATACATTCCGAGCGGGAACCTCTGTCAGGACACCGGCCGTGACACTCAGATCCCGTGTTGCAAGCTTCTGGTCGGCAAGAATGCGCCCTCCCTGAATGTGCCAGTCCATTGAATTCTCCAAACAGGGGCTGCCGTCACGAACACGTCATGTGATGCGTATAGGGATAAGCGGACAACCGCTGCCTGTCTATACAGCAAAGGAAAAAAGATGATCCGCACCCTCGCATCCGTCGGCGGTTTAGGGGGGTGCCCCTATGCAAAGGGAGCGACCGGAAATGTTTCGACAGAGGAGCTCGTCTATATGCTGGAGGGCATGGGTGTATCGACAGGTGTCGATCTTCCAAAGCTGGGGAAGGTCGCTGTCACCGTCTCAAGCCAATTGGGCCGGCGTCCTGTATCGTCAATCTCAGAGGTCCCCGCGGAAAAAACTGCTGTCGGTTTGTCTGCGCTTAGTATTACCCAAACCTAGGTTTCACCGATCTCGACGGAACAGCGTCAGAGCCCCCCTTTCGGAAAACCTTGATGATCGCGTTTCCAATGGTTACCTGCCACACCAGATTGGCCGCAGTCGACTTCACAAGGACACCATTGCGGTCGTCTTGCAGCACCATCGAATGGAATCGTGACGTCACCGGCGTCTCCCTCGATGCCAGGCATTTGATAACCAGGAGCATGGAATGACCACAGGATCACAATTACTTTTGGAGGTGCTCACCGACGCTGGCATCAAGTACATATTTGGTAATCCCGGGACTACCGAAATGCCGATCATGCACGCGCTCCGGCAGTTTCCCGAAATCCAGTACATACTTGGTCTTCAAGAAACAGCTGTCGTGGCGATGGCTGATGGTTACGCCAAAGCAAGCGGTAGACCAGCTTTCGTCAACCTCCATACGGCGGGAGGTCTGGGGCACGCCATGGGCGCTCTTCTGCACTCCAAGATTGCCAAGACGCCCATGCTGGTCACCGTGGGGCAGCAGGACACCAGGCACAGTTTCAGTGACCCGCTTCTTTATGGTGACGCGCTCGGAATGGCGGGGCCGGCGGTCAAGTGGGCGAGGGAAGTGCTCCACCCTGATCAAATCCCACCGCTCGTTAGGCGAGGTCTGCAAGCCACGATGAGGTGCGGCGCTGACTGGTACCAAAATGGTCAATGGCAGCGTATCGGCGATATCTGGTACGTCGGGCCGCATACTCACGGTTAGCTACGACGGCGGCAGGAAAAGCTTTCTCATCGGCGTGCCAGATAGCGCGCCGATCGTGCGGTATGTACTTGCCGACCGAACGGCGCTGGAGCTTGGTTGCGACGTGATGATCAAAACGGACCCAGGCAATCAAGCCTCCCTCGTTACCATTGGCAAGGGCATAGCTCCTCCGATGTAACGGCCTCCGCCGAACCGAATTGTWCGCAAGTAGCCAAGTATGGGTCAGCATGCCTAGTTTCGCGCGGATTGGAAAGTGCGGAGAAGCCGAATTTGCCTCATGAATGCGGTCCATATCCAGCAACTGGGTGAGCCGAAAAGATTTTGGACAAAGCCAAGCTTCATCCTGATCGTGAGTGACGAAAACGATCGTCGCTCGTTGGATGCGCTTGATTTCGATTTGCATGCTCTCACACCGACTTCGGTCGATTGCAGACGAGCAACACGCAGGTGCCACGCGCTGTCGAGGACTGCCCGAAAGTTTGTCGAGAAAGCGCTTGCCCGGTCGAGCCCAACCAGATCGAGTGCGTATCGCCCTGTCTTGCGCCTCACCGGCCGACAAACGCCGGATCTTCAAGCCAAACACACTATTCTCGACGAGCGTTAGATGTTGACATTGTTGGACGGAATCTCTCGAGTAACTGCAAAACGACACCAGGGTATCAGGGCCGGGACAGCCCCCTGAGGTAGCCAGTGCACCTCCGCATGCCCCGTCAGTGAGGGGGAGCCGCTTTGGTTTGAGAATGTCCGGGCCGTTGGTGGCGTAATATCCTCGAATCTGAACGGCCGGATCAGGGTGAGGCATTGACCGGCGCCGTTTACCCGTGGCTGCCCATTTCGCGTGTCCGTTCGGGGCAGGGTGGACCCAATCCACATCGCTCTGACGCTACCACCGCACCTCGAACCGGACGGTCAATTGAGGTATAACCCCGGATCGATCCGTGAAGTCTAAAACGTTTCGATTGAGTTGTTGACCGGCATCACGCCGGTCCCTATCAGGCGATACGATGGGCCAGATCTCGGGCGGCGCGGTCGCCACCAAGCGCCTGATATCCTCGGGGAGTTCTGCTGCGCCCTCCCGGCGCACATCATCCTCGTCCGCCATCTCTGCTAGTGAGCGGCATAGTGCGGATGCGGCGTCATCGTCCTGGTCAGCTTCGGCCAACGGTGTTGAGGACCTGTTCAAGCTCGTAAATGCTGGCCATCACTGTTTTGAATTCGGGCGGCGTCCCGAAGATCATGGCGGACATTCTCTCGTAGTCGGCCGAGAGTTTCTTGCGCATACCAGTCGTGGGAACCAGTCGGAAGGTGCCGGGTACGGCCCGGTCATATCTATGGTCCGGCGCCCGGAACATCAGTTCCTTGTGCTTCCGGCACGCCTCCGCGAGATCAACCATGGATGCTGTCGCCTTGCCATAATCGGGATGCGTCCAGATCTGGTGAACATCATAGTAGTGGCGTGAATAGCGGTTTAAATCGGGAACTTTCCGTTCGGGGTTTTCTTCAATACTTCGCTTTTCGGTCACCTCCGTCATCGCGTGAAGGATGAGAACCTTTTCCCAAAACGTCCGCTCGGGCCTAACGGTAATTACA
>NZ_JBFUMG010000348.1:0-4887 GCF_054049495.1 Phyllobacterium sp. P5_D12
CATCAAACCAAGAAGATCATAGCCTTCCGTATCGAGATGCTTGCCGCCAAGCCGGACCACTTCGCCGGTGATCAGCACCATTTCGAGGCCAAGGACGTTGTTCGCGGTAAGCCCGTATTTCAGGCAATGCACGCCACCTGAGTTTTCGGCAACATTGCCGCCGATCGAGCAGGCGATTTGCGAAGATGGATCCGGTGCATAATAGAAGCCTTCGTGTTCGACCGCCTTGGTGATGCCAAGATTGGTTACACCCGGCTGTACGACGGCGACGCGATTGGGATAATCGATTTCCAATATCTGGTTGAAGCGCGACATGACGAGCAGTACCGCGTCTTCGAGTGGCAGGGCGCCCCCAGACAGGGACGTCCCAGAGCCGCGCGGCACGACCTTTACATTGTTATCATGGCAATATTTGAGGACGCGCGAAACCTGCGCCACGGTTTGTGGCAGGACCACGACCAGCGGCAGTTGGCGATAGGCGGTCAGGGCATCCGACTCAAATACCCGCATCGCATTGGTGGCGTCGACGACACCCTCGCCCGGAACTATTGCCCGCAGCGCCGTAACGATGTCCGAACGGCGCGACATGGTTGCGTCGTCGGCTTTCGGCATCAGTAGTCCGGACATGAACTTTCCCTTGTTACAGCTATTCCAGCATGTCTCGCTATGACATTATCCGCTTGGACGAGATATCGCACAACTACGACGCGAAAGACAATTGCACAATGAAAACAGTTGATTTCAAACATGCACGGGGACCCGACAGGCTGCGAGTCTATGCCATTGGCGATGTGCATGGCCKGCTCGATCTTTTGCAGGAAATGCATCGGCGCATTCAGGCGGAGAACGAGAAATCACCACCTTTCGATTGGGTGATTGTTCATCTTGGCGACTATGTCGATCGCGGTCCCAATTCAAAAGGCGTGCTTGATCTTTTGGTCAGTGCACAGAAGAAGACGCACCGGATGCTGGCTATCACAGGAAATCACGATATCGGCTTTCTGGAGTTTCTGGCGACTGGCGCCCCCAATGGAATGTTCGCACACAATGGCGGTCGCCAGACCGCGCTTTCCTATGGCGTTTCCATCGATTTCAACGATCTTGGGTCGATAGCGGCGGGACGGGATGCGCTGCTAGACGTAGTTCCCCCCGGGCACATAGAATTTCTTCGCGGCCTCAAGCGTTCGATGATTTTTGGCGATTTTTTCTTTTGCCATGCCGGGATACGTCCGAGCGTCGATCTAGATCGTCAGGATCCGGAAGATCTCGTGTGGATCAGGGAGCAATTCCTTGGGGAGCCGCGGCTCTATCCGAAAGTCATCATCCATGGCCATACGCCCGTCACTGACGTGGAAATCAGGCCAAACCGCGTCAACCTCGATACCGGGGCGGTGTTCAGCGGTCGTCTCAGCGCGATCGCAATCGACGCCGAGAACAAGTTTTTACTGGAGGCCGTGTGAAAGACTTTGGCTATCAGCGGGAAGAGGTGCTCACGCCGTAACCGTCGCTGGAAACGGTATGGCTACCGGCATCTACCGAGAACAGACCTGCGCCCATGAAGAGGATGGCTGAGAGCATCACGGCAGTTAAAAGTGCAGCACTCTTGGTGGTCATTTCGGGCGTTTCCATCGGTTTCTATCGGTCTGGCTTCATGCCAGTTAACCAGTGTGGCCAATAAAGGACGCAATTATTACCAACTAGTGAATTGGAGACACGCTTCACCTGAATCCCGACATCCAATCGGATTCGGAATTAGGCTGTTGCCAAGTTGCAACGAAATCTCGATGCAGGTCTAGATCAGTGCCACCCAAGCGCGAGCGAGCGCCAGGCCGGCCGCATCTGCTTCAGCCCCGTCACGCTCCAGATAGGTGCGGTAATTGACGAGCCAATGAGGATCGATATTTTCGATCTGGTCATGAAAAACCCGTTTCCACTCGTCAACGAGCTTGGTATCGGCCTCGAAATGAAACTGGATGCCATAGACAGCACGACCGATACGAAATGCCTGGTTCCGGGTCATATGACTTGAAGCGAGGTGTACCGCACCTTCAGGAAGCGTAAAGGTGTCGCTGTGCCAGTGAAAGATTGGAAACTTTTGCGGAACAGCCGAAAGAACGGGATCAGATTTCGCTTCGACAATTCCAGTCACCTCGCGCCATCCGAACTCGGTCTGACGGCCAAGAATATTTTCGGCGCCGTAGCCGCGCGCAACGAGCTGACTGCCTAGGCAAATTCCAAGAACCGCCTTGTCGGCATCACCGAAACGTTTGATCAATCGCGCCAACCCGGGAAGATAGGGATGAGTGTCATCCGCAAGGGCATTCTGGTCTCCACCGAGTACGACCAGCGCATCGTGATCCAAATCGTCGTCTGGCAAGATTTGATCAAGATAGGGCTGACGCAGATCGATTTCGACACCTGCTTCCTCCAATGCGCGTCCGACTTGGCCAAGGCCTGTATTCTGATAATTCTGAACGACGAGAACGTGCATGCAGCCTGCCTGATGGTCGCAATAACGGGAGTTCTCGGATAGCATGTGCTCTCGAGAGTCGAAAGCCGTCAAATGACCCTGCAAAACCGCGTCACACCTTTTGGCGATATTGTCGCTGCGCCATATCGTGGCGCGCTGATGGGAAACCGCGGCATCATCCACGATCCCGCGACGCGCACTTTGCTCAGGCGTCGGTGGGCCACACGAGCCTGGATCATCTGCGTCTGCGAATTCAAAGGTGTGCGGCGGGAGGTCATGGCGCGACGAAGCTGGACCGAGTTGTTCTTTTTTGACGAGGCGACAGCGCTCACAGCGGGACACCGGCCATGCTTCTATTGCCAGCGGCAACGGGCGAAAGCCTTTCAGGCGGCGTGGGCTGACGGGAATAAAACATCGATCCAGCCTGCGCCTGCAATGGACGCGGCCCTGCACCGGGAACGGCTAAATGCCAAGGGTGGTAAACGGCGGCATCCCATCGAAGGTCAGATAAAGGATTTACCGAATGGGACGATGATTGCCAGTGGCGAAGATGCCTATGCTGTAAAAGAAGGAGTGACGTATCTCTGGTCTTGGCAGGGGTACACACCATCTGATCCGCCCAGCCGCAATGTTATGCTCCTCACACCGCCTTCAACCGTCCTGGCGCTGAGCGCGGGCTATAACCCGCTCGTGCGCCTATCAAGCCTTGACACTCACCGGAATTGACCTGCGGAACGTCCAGCCGAGGCTTGTAGCCGCGGCAGCTAGCAGAATGACAGCGGACCCGACCAACTGGCTTGGCTGCAGGGCGTGTCCGAAGGCAATATAGTCCACCAAGATCGCAGCAATCGGATAGATGAAGGAAAGCGAGCCCGTAATGTGTGTCGGCAATTTCTGAATGGCGCTATAGAGCAGAATATACATCAGGCCGGTGTGAACCACGCCTATCGTTATGAGGCTGCTCCATTCGCCTGTGCTTTGCGGAAGTCGAGCGAAATCGGCGAATGGTGCAAGCATCAGGACGCCAACGCAGACCTGAATGAGGGCGATGAGGTGTGATGGAATGCCTTTCAGGCGTTTGGCCACTATAGCAGCGATCGCATAGAGAAAGGCTGCGCCGAGCGACAGGGCAATGCCCACCATGTAGTCGGAGCCGTTATAAGCGCCTCCAGGTTTGGCCTGGACGATTAGCAACATCCCCGCAAAGGCGAAACCTAGCCACAAGAGCTTTGTGGCTGTGAGTTTTTCCTTGAAAATCAACGCGCCCAGACCAACCAGCATGAACGGCTGGACGTTATACACCGTGGTGGCGATGGCAATGGATGCGCGTGAGTAAGCGGCAAAAAGCAGAACCCAGTTCAACACGATTGCTATTCCGCCAACAACGGCAAGCCCGAAGAGTTTCAGCGAAATGGCATCACGTCGCAGCAGCCCGAGTGCCCCGCAGACAGCGAGCAGTGTCACAGCACCAATGGCGCAGCGCCAGAACACCACCGACAGGACCGGTTGCCCTGACATCAATACAAACCAGCCGATTGTCCCTGAAATGAGCATGGCGGCAGTCATTTCAACGCTGCCTCTCAACACATCTTTTTCCATGTCGAACACCTTTTGTTGATTTGCCAAGGGTATGCGCCAAGTGACGAATTTGATATATGTCACAAAAGGCAAAACTCGCGCTTTACCTTCTTATTTGAGGCGAAACAAACGAGTGGCCTTAGGAGGAAATTATGCTTGATGATCTTGACCGAACTATCATCGAGATTCTTGTTCATGATGCGCGTATATCGCTAAAAGAACTTAGCAATCAGGTGGGCCTGTCTTCGCCTAGCGTTTCCGAGCGATTGCGCCGCCTTGAAGAGAAAAAAGTGATCCGCTCCTTTACGATCGACATCGATCCCGTCGCCCTCGGCTACAGCCTTTCGGCTATTGTACGCGTCAGGCCATTACCCGGCATGCTGCACATCGTCGAAAAGCTGATACAGGAAACGCCGGAAATAACTGAATGCGACAAAGTCACAGGTGACGATTGCTTCGTCGGTAAATTACAATTCCGGACGATGGAACAACTCGACATGATACTCGACCGTCTATCGGAAAGGGCCGAGACAAACACGTCCATTGTCAAGTCGTCGCCGGTCAAGCGCCGCCTGCCTCCGCTCAGCTAAATCCAACCTTCGGTTATTCAATGCGCGCAAATTACAAAATGCAGCGGCTCTACGTCACCGACAGTCTTGCCGCCGGGAAGCGCGCGGAGACGAGTCCGGAGGCTGTCAACTATCTGTCCAATGTATTGCGGATGAAGGACGGCGATGAAATCCTCGTCTTCAACGGGCGTGATGGCGAATGGCGTGCGGCATTGCGGTTTGAGAGCAAGAAAAAGCTGTTCCTTGAACCGCTGGAACAGACTCGCCAAC
>NZ_JBFUMG010000349.1:0-4870 GCF_054049495.1 Phyllobacterium sp. P5_D12
CACATGGTGAGCTCGGACTCATCTTTTTTTGAATTCAGGAGCTTGATGATTTGCTCGCTGTCGGCGATTGCGTCTTCGCCGCGCTTGATTGTTCCTGAAATCGGGCAAGTCTCGATGCGCCGACCAACCACGCGCACGAACATTTCCGGCGATGCGCCGACCAGATATTCATTATCGCCCAGGTTGATATAAAACGAATAGGGCGATGGGTTGATGGCTTTCAGCCGGCGCGAAATAACCGACGGTTTGGTTTCGCAGCGCTCATAGAATGTCTGCCCCGGTACGACTTCAAAGAGATCGCCACGCATGAAGCTTTCCTTGGCCTTCTTGACCAGTTCAGCATATTCGCCTGGATTGTAATCGCCGCGTCCGGGTATCTTGTCTGTCGGCTTGAATGGCTTTGCCGCCGTCTCCCGCGGGAGACCCTCGGTTGAAGCGCCGGCGAACGCATAGTCATAGCGATCGAGCCATGCCTTGGCAGCATGATGGTCGACCACTAGGATCTCATCCGGCAGATATAGGACGATATCACGCTGGTCGTCCGGACGTTTCAACTTGTACTGGACTGTGTCGAACTGGAACGCCAGATCGTAACCGAACGCGCCATAAAGACCCAGATTGGCATCGTCTTCGGTAAAGAACAGACCAACAATGCCGCGCAGCACCGTGAACACGGAAGGTATGCGTGAACGCTCTTCTTCGGTGAATTGGCGGCTGGGTAGCGCAATCTCAAGTTCAAGCCTGGTCGCACTTGTACCTGTAACGGACACCTCCTCAAGCCCTTCGATAGCTTGCTTGATTGGAGCCAAAAGAACTTCGCCGCGCTTGTTCAACGCTTCAATAGTCATGTGACGACCGTTCGATGTGATCACCACCGGCGGGTCCACAATTGCCGTATCCCAACGCGTATATCGGCCCGGATATTCATAGTTTGACGAGAAGACGGCGCCGCGCCGCTCGTCGAGAGCATCGACATAGCTGTCGATAGCGCTGGCATAGGCCGTTGCTATGCGGGACCGCGTGATCGTGACACCGCCTTTGGTATCGAATATTTCCACATCGCCTTCAATTCTGTGCATCATGAATTCCCTTGTTGCATCTGGCGTTGCGGGCTTCGGCGGTCAAACAAAAAGGCCGCCCGGAAAACCCGTCGCGGCCCTGTTCCCTTTTCACAAACATGCAAAAGGCTTTAGTGGCCGCTATCAGCGAGCCCACCACCAGCCATTTGAAAGAATGCGCGTGTTCATGCGGTGATTGTTAGCGTTACATTGCAACGCTTGCAACAGCAAAAATATGAGCTTCCACCAACGTCTAAAAGAGCCCCTCGATCAAACCATCACCATTCAGATGAATCCGCTCGGCCGAGGGAGACTTCGGCAAGCCCGGCATGGTCATGATTTCTCCGCAAATGGCCACAACGAAGCCCGCTCCGGCAGAAAGACGCACTTCCCGTACGTGCACCACATGGTTTACCGGCGCTCCACGCAAATGTGGATTCGTCGAGAATGAATATTGGGTCTTCGCCATGCAAACCGGAAGATTGCCGTATCCAGCCTCTTCCCATTGCAGCAATTGTTCGCGCACGCTCGTATCCGCATCCGCTTCTGCACCGCGATAGATCCGTTTGACGATAGTTTCGATCTTGTCGAACAGGGATAGTTCGTCCTCGTAGAGCGGCGAAAACTGCGCTGAGCCACTTTCCGCCAACGCAACGACCCTGCGCGCGAGTTCTTCGATCCCGGCGGAACCCAGGGCCCAATGCTTGCACAGAACGGCCTCGGCGCCATGCGCCGCGACAAAAGCCTTCATGGCTGCAATCTCTGCATCCGTATCGGCAGTAAAATGATTGATCGCAACCACGACCGGCACACCAAACTGGCGGACATTTTCCATATGGCGTCCGAGATTAGCGCAGCCAGATTTGACGGCAGCGACGTTCTCTTGACCCAGATCTTCCTTTGCCACACCGCCATGCATCTTCATGGCACGGACCGTTGCGACGATCACTGCCGCCGCCGGCTTTAAACCAGCCTTTCGGCATTTGATGTCGAAGAATTTCTCGGCGCCAAGATCCGCACCAAAACCTGCCTCGGTGACCACATAGTCTGCAAGTTTCAGCGCCGTTGTCGTCGCAACGACCGAATTGCAGCCATGAGCAATATTTGCAAACGGGCCGCCGTGCACGAAGGCTGGATTGTTCTCGAGAGTCTGCACCAGGTTGGGCTGCATGGCATCCTTGAGAAGCACGGCCATGGCCTTGTCGGCCTTCAGGTCGCGAGCATAAACAGGGGTCTTGTTGAAGCGGTAGCCGATGATGATTTCGCCGAGCCGCTGTTCCAGGTCCTCCAGATCATTGGCAAGGCAAAGAATAGCCATCACCTCCGAGGCGACCGTGATATCGAAGCCCGATTCACGTGGAAAACCATTGGCCACGCCGCCGAGCGAGGAAGCAATATCGCGTAAGGCCCGGTCGTTCATGTCCATAACCCGCCGCCAGGTGATACGGCGCGTATCGAGATTTAGCTCATTGCCCCAGTAGACGTGGTTGTCGATCATCGCCGCCAGCAAATTGTGAGCGGAGGTGATGGCATGAAAATCACCTGTAAAGTGCAGGTTGATGTCCTCCATAGGAATGACCTGCGCATAGCCGCCACCCGCAGCACCACCTTTGGTGCCGAAACAGGGACCGAGTGATGCTTCACGAATGCAGACGATAGCCTTTTTCCCGATCCGATTGAGCCCGTCGCCAAGACCGACTGTCGTCGTCGTCTTGCCCTCGCCCGCCGGCGTCGGGCTGACGGCAGTCACGAGAATGAGCTTGCCATCCTTGGCACCACGCTTGGACCGGATGAACTCCGCCGAAAGTTTGGCCTTGTCATGGCCATAGGGAGCAAGATGCTCTGGTGGAATACCGATCTTGGCGCCGATCTCCAGCACCGGCTTTTTCACCGCGGAGCGCGCAATCTCAATATCGGATTTGACGATAGCCATCGACGTCTCCTCAATGCTTCAAGAACGTCAAATAGCATCCTGTCGGCGAATTGGGGATAGCCAGAAGGGACTATCCCCAGTTGCTGAGGCTTGGAGTCTCTATTCGCCCATGGCAATAAGACTTGCATTGCCACCTGCCGCCGCCGTATTCACGGAAACAACCTGCTCGAGTGCAAATCGTGCCAGATAGGCCGGGCCGCCCGCCTTTGGTCCAGTACCGGAAAGACCAGAGCCGCCGAAAGGTTGCGTACCGACAACAGCGCCGATCGTATTGCGGTTGACGTAGACATTACCAATATCGAGCCGGTCGATGATCTTGGTTACTGTCGCTTCGATGCGGGTGTGCAAACCAAACGTCAAGCCGTAGCCGGTCGATGCAATCTGGTCGAGCACCTTGTCGAGGTCCTTGGCCTTCCAGCGAACAACATGCAAGACAGGGCCAAACACCTCACGCTCCAGCGCTTCCGGCCGGTTGAGCTCCACGATATGTGGCGCGAAAAACAGGCCATCTTTCGGTGCCTCGCCCGCAAAGCGCACTTTTTGTGACTTCCGCATCGCCGCGATATGATCTGTCAGCATATCGCGCTGTGCCTGATCGATGATCGGCCCGACGTCCGTCGAAGGCAAAGAAGGGTCACCCAAGGTGAGTTCCTTTGCTGCACCCTCGATCATTTCAAGCATGTTGTCAGCGATATCTTCCTGCAGATAGAGAATGCGCAGAGCAGAGCAACGCTGGCCAGCTGAACGGAAGGCCGACATGACAACGTCATCGGCGACCTGTTCGGAAAGGGCTGTCGCATCGACGATCATCGCGTTGAGGCCTCCTGTCTCGGCGATCAGCGGAACAATCGGTCCCTTCTTCGCTGCCAGTGTGCGGTTGATCGCCCAGGCCGTGTCCGTCGACCCGGTAAAGGCGACGCCTGCGATTTCCGGATGTGAGGTCAGCGCCGCTCCAACGGAACCATCACCTGGCACATAGAGCACTGCATCTTTCGGAACACCTGCCTCATGCAGGGCGCGAATTGCCTCGTAGGCAATAAGTGGTGTCTGTTCTGCCGGCTTGGCCAAGACAGTATTGCCGGCGGCGAGCGCTGCCGTTACTTGACCCAGGAAAATCGCCAATGGGAAATTCCAGGGGCTGATACAGACGAAAGCACCACGGCCGCGATGCCGCAACTTGTTGTCCTCGCCGGTTGGCCCGGGCATGACTTTGTCCACGCCAAACTGTCTGCGAGCTTCGGCGGCGTAGTAGCGGCAGAAATCCACGGCTTCGCGGATTTCGGCGATGCCATCATCGATCGTCTTTCCTGCCTCACGCGAAAGAAGGTCGAGAAGGCGGTCACGACTGGCCTCCAAAAGGTCTCCCGCCTTCTCCAGCGCTTTGGCCCGCGTTTCCACCGGGACACGCGACCAGGATGAGAAACCCTTGCGCGCAACACTCACGGCTTTGGCCGCCTCTTCTGCGGTCGCAAAAACCACAGTACCAACCGTCAAACCACTCACCGGAGAGACTACATCCTGCGTCTTGGCGGACGGCTTCACGCCCTCGATCAAGGGGACCGCTTTGACAGTCGTCGACGCCTTGGCAATTCCCGAGACGAGTGCAGCCAATTCCTTGCGATCGCCAAGCTCGACACCGGCTGAATTGGTGCGTTTGCCATAAATTTTTTGCGGCAAGGGGATGTTCGGATGGCGATAGCCCTTGCCATCGTTYAGTTTCTCGGCCGGCCTTATCAACAACTCCGAAATCGGTATATTGTTGTCGCCAACCACGGAGACAAACGACGAGTTTGCACCGTTTTCAAGAAGACGGCGCACAAGATAGGCGAGAAGATCACGATAGCCGCCTACGGGCGCATAAATCCGGCAGGCGATCTTG
>NZ_JBFUMG010000350.1:0-4856 GCF_054049495.1 Phyllobacterium sp. P5_D12
GTCAATAATCGGTTGCGCCGCGATATCGCTGCGGCAGTCGGTGGCCTGACACTGATGAGCGATAATATCACCGAGCGCCGTTCAGCCGCGGAAGCTATCCTGAAGACCCGCGATCCGGAGTCGATCCCGCTACTCGATCAAGCCATCGCGGTTGAGAAGGATGCGAGCGTCAAAGCGCTCATGCAGCAGGCCAAAGCCGCTGCCGTACTAAGTTCCGACGCGGCAGACGATGTGAAAATTGCCGCCATCGCCGAAGTCAGTGCCGGCAACAGCCGCGATGCTCTGGGTTTGCTTACTCCACTTGAGAGCGTGCAGGGTCCGGTAGGTGAAGCGGCGAAGGCGGCCATAGACAGCATGAATACCAAGCTCGCATTCTGGAACGCCATCCAGAATGTCGTCTACGGCCTGTCATTGGGTTCGGTGTTGTTGCTCGCGGCCATCGGCCTTGCCATTACCTTCGGTGTCATGGGCGTCATCAACATGGCCCATGGCGAGATGGTCATGATCGGCGCTTATACGACGTTCGTGGTGCAGCAGCTTATCCGCGCTTCGGCGCCAGACCTCTTCGACTACTCGCTGCTCATCGCGCTTCCCGCCGCGTTTCTCGTTTCTGGCGCGATAGGGGTGGTCATCGAGCGCGGTGTCATCCGCTTTCTCTATGGACGTCCTCTCGAAACTTTGCTGGCGACTTGGGGCATCTCGCTGGTTCTACAACAGGCCATTCGCTCCTGGTTTGGCGCATCCAACGTGCAGGTCGGCAACCCATCCTGGATGGCCGGGTCTTTCGATCTTGGCTTGCTGACGCTCACATGGTCGCGCCTGTGGATCATCGTTTTTTCTCTATCCGTCTTTGCCATCCTGCAACTGGTCCTGAAGAAGACCATGCTTGGTTTGCGCATGCGGGCAGTCACCCAAAATCGCCGCATGGCCTCGTCGATGGGTATCAGGACACCATGGGTCGATGCACTTACATTCGGTCTTGGCTCCGGCATTGCGGGAATTGCAGGCGTGGCGCTTAGCCAGATCGACAATGTCAGTCCCAATCTCGGCCAGGGCTATATCATCGACAGCTTCATGGTTGTTGTCTTTGGCGGTGTCGGCAATCTCTGGGGCACATTGGTTGGCGCCATGTCTCTCGGCATCGCCAACAAGTTCCTTGAGCCTTTCGCCGGCGCAGTCCTCGGCAAGATCGTCGTGCTCGTCCTTATCATCCTGTTCATTCAGAAGCGTCCGCGTGGTCTCTTCGCACTCAAGGGAAGGGCGATAGAAGCATGATTACSCAATGGTTTTTCACCCATGTTGACCGGCGCGGCGGGATTGCCATTGCGCTCCTCGTCGCAATCGCTTTCCTCGTACCACTCTCAAACCTCCTGCTGCCGGAAACTTCGCCCCTGCACATCCCGACCTATCTCGTTTCATTGATCGGCAAGTACCTGACCTATGCACTGCTCGCAGTCGCGCTCGATCTGGTCTGGGGTTTCTGCGGTATCCTTTCGCTCGGTCACGGCGCGTTTTTTGCGTTGGGTGGTTACGCAATGGGCATGTATCTGATGCGCCAGATCGGCCCGCGCGGCGTCTATGCCGATCCAGTGCTTCCGGATTTCATGGTCTTTCTGAACTGGAAGGAATTGCCCTGGTTCTGGCACGGCTTCGACAATTTCTGGTTCGCAGCGCTGATGGTCGTTCTTGTTCCCGGCGCTCTTGCCTTTGGCTTCGGCTGGCTTGCCTTCCGCTCCCGCGTCACCGGCGTTTACCTGTCGATCATTACCCAGGCGCTGACCTATGCGCTGCTGCTGGCTTTTTTTCGCAACGACATGGGTTTTGGCGGCAACAATGGCCTGACGGATTTCAAGGACATTCTCGGCTTCAACATCCAGGCTGGAACCACCCGCTCCATGCTATTTGCGGCGACTGCACTGTTTCTGGCGCTGGCCGTCTTCGTGTCCAGTTTCATCATTCGATCCAAACTCGGCAAGGTTCTCATCGGTGTCCGCGATGCGGAAAGTCGCATGCGCTTTCTTGGCTATCGTGTCGATCGCTATAAGCTGTTCGTCTGGACAATTTCGGCAATGATGGCGGGCATAGCCGGCGCGCTCTACGTGCCCCAGGTCGGTATTATCAACCCCTCGGAGTTCGAGCCGGCCAATTCTATCGAGGCGGTAATCTGGGTCGCCGTGGGCGGCCGTGGCACGATCATCGGACCCATCATCGGCGCCGTATTGGTCAATTTTGGCAAGACCTATTTCACGGCCGCATTCCCGGAAATCTGGCTGTTCGCGCTGGGCGCGCTGTTCATCATCGTCACCTTGTTCCTGCCAAAGGGCATCCTCGGTCTCTATGGCTCGTGGAGAACAAAACTGGCTGACCGCGCCGCGCGAAAGAGGGACAGCGCGCCCCCGCCAGTTGCCGCCGAGAATGTGCACCTTCCCGAACCTCAGGCAGCGGAATAGATCATGAAAGCCCAGGATACCCTCCTCTATCTCGATGGCGTTTCGGTCTCGTTCGATGGTTTCCGCGCCATCAATAATCTGTCGCTCGTGCTGCAGACGGGGGAAATGCGCGCCATTATCGGTCCGAACGGTGCCGGCAAGACGACGATGATGGATATCATCACAGGCAAGACAAAACCTGATGCTGGCGACGTCTATTTCAATGGCGAAGTGGATCTGACCAGGCACGACGAGGCGGAAATCGCTTTGCTCGGCATCGGCCGCAAATTTCAGAAACCGACGGTTTTCGAAAGCCACACGGTTGAAGACAATCTGGTGCTGGCCCTCTCCGGTCCGCGTTCGGCGTTCTCAGCGCTCTTCCATCGACAGAGCGCGAATGAAGCCGAGCGGATCGAGGATATTCTTTATACGATCCGCCTAAATGGAAAACGCGACTGGCTCGCGGCGAACCTTTCGCACGGCCAGAAACAATGGCTCGAGATCGGAATGCTGCTGGCGCAGGATCCGAAGCTGTTGCTGGTCGATGAGCCGGTGGCCGGGATGACCGATGCCGAGACCGCCGAAACAGCCAAGCTGTTGCGCGAAATCGCCAAGACGCGGTCGGTACTCGTGGTTGAACACGACATGCATTTCGTTCGCGAACTCGATGTGAAGGTGACATGCCTGCACGAAGGTTCGGTGCTGGCCGAAGGCTCGCTCGATTTCGTCAGTAACGATCAGCGTGTGATCGAGGTCTATCTTGGCCGATAAAGACCTATTCCAAAGAAGTGGCGCCGTCCGGAATTTGCGTCAAAAAGAGCAAGGAATTCTCCCATGCTGACAATTGAAAATGCGTCTCTGCACTATGGCGCCGCGCAGGCGCTGCGCGGTGTGTCGCTGCAAGTGAAACCGAAATCGATCACTTGTGTCCTCGGGCGTAACGGCGTCGGCAAGACCAGCATGCTCAGAGCCATCGTCGGGCAGCACCCGCTTTCCTCCGGTTCGATCAGTTTTGAAGGATCGGTTCTGGGAAAGAAACCACCCTATGATCGTGCCCGCGCTGGCATTGCTTTCGTTCCGCAGGGTCGCGAGATTTTCCCGCTGCTGACTGTCCGCGAAAACCTTGCAACCGGCTTCGCTGCGGCGACGCGCGGCAATCGCAATGTCCCCCCCGAAGTCTTCGAACTGTTTCCGGTTTTGAAAACTATGCTCGGGCGGCGCGGTGGCGATCTTTCCGGCGGCCAGCAGCAACAGCTTGCCATCGGCCGGGCGCTGGTGACACGGCCGAAACTGTTGGTTCTCGATGAGCCGACCGAAGGTATCCAGCCTTCGATCATCAAGGACATCGGCCGGGCGATCCAGTTCCTGCGTGATCAGGCCGGCCTCGCAATCCTTCTCGTGGAACAGTATCTCGATTTCTGCCGCGAACTTGCTGATCACGTCTACATTATGGATCGCGRTGAGATCGTTCATTCCGGCGATGCCGCGAGCCTCGATAAACCGGAAGTGCGCAAGTTCCTGACCGTTTGAAAAACTTGGCTTGCTGATTGTACAAGATCATCGCTAGGGTCGCTTCAAGAGGAGCAACCCCGCATGATCGACAAGCTGGAATTTTTCATCGCTTTGGCGCACCACAAGCATTTCGGCCGGGCGGCAGAAGAATGCGGCGTCACCCAGCCGACGCTCTCTGCAGCGATCCGCCAGCTTGAAGATACGCTCGGTGTTGTACTCGTACAGCGCGCCTCACGCTTCAATGGCCTGACATCGGAAGGTCAGCGCGTGCTTGAATGGGCCCGCCGCATTGTCGGCGATACCCGCACGATGCGCGAGGAAATCCGCGCCGCCCGCTTCGGCCTTGCCGGGCACGTGAAGATTGCCGCCATTCCGACGGCACTTGCCATGGTCTCGCGRCTGACCACGCCTTTCCGCGAAAAGCACCCGGATGTTACATTCTCCGTGACCTCGCGAACATCGCTTGAAGTATTGACATTGCTCAGCAATTTCGAGATCGATATCGGTATCAGCTATCTGGATAATGAGCCGCTCGGACGTGTGACGTCCGTGCCGCTTTATACCGAGCGCTACCAGCTGATTACTTCGTCGGGCAATACCTACTCTGATCGGAAGTCGGTCACATGGGCGGAGGTGGGGCAGTTGCCGCTTTGCCTCCTCACCATGGACATGCAGAATCGCCGCCTCATTAACAAGCATTTGCAGGAGGCGGGGGTCGAGGTTCACCCGACACTCGAGTCTAATTCTATGATTGTGCTATTCTCGCACATAAGAACCRGAAAATGGGCAAGCATTATGCCGCTTAACCTTGCCGAAACACTTGGATTTGCCGAGCCGATCCGGGCGATACCCATCGTTGAGCCTGATGCGCGCCACCTCGTTGGACTGGTCGCTGCGGATCGCGAACCTCATACG
>NZ_JBFUMG010000351.1:0-4854 GCF_054049495.1 Phyllobacterium sp. P5_D12
CCTCTAATCACTGCAGCGGTGATTGCAATTTCTTTTTTAAGTTTTTCAGAAATATCATTCGCGGCTCAGCAAGCGCAACAGCGCCAACAAGCGCGTGACGTTCGCCAACAAGCTCGCCCCGAAGCTCGACAAACGAAGCAAGATTGTCGTGCGGCCAACCAGAAGAGCAACGCTGCGTGCCGTCAGGACAAGCGACATACTAAGCAGGACGCTCGTAAGACGGGCCGAAACATAAAGTATTGAGGGTGGAGGCTCGGCATTCAGTCGAGCCTTTTTTGATAGCCGGATCACGCATTGGTCTAACAAACCATGGAGACGGGGTAGTCGTTAGCGCAGTTGACGACGACCACCATACAAATTTCAGCAATTAAACAAGGTGCAACGGGCACCCACAAAGGGGAACATTCATGCGAAACTTCCTGACACTCATCGCGGCTACGACGATAACAGTTTCGTCTGCGATAGCAGCTAACGCACAAAGCCAAAATCCCCTCCCTAAGGCGAGCGATGTGCTCGTCCGATATGGGAAGGACATCGACGGCTGGACCATCTATACAAATCAAACTCGCGGAGATTGTTTGATCGTGCGCGACTTTGGCCAAGGATCGGTGCAAATGGGCGTTACCGCAAATCAGGAGGTCGGATATCTCGGCGTGTTCACGAAGGCGGATATCGGCCTTAAGAACGGGAACACGACCGACATCTTCGTCGCTCTCGACCGCAATCTTTACAAGGGTGTCGCTACCAGCACGAGTGGTGAACTCAAAGGCGGACTTTCTGGCGGCTACATCTTGACAGACGACCCGAAGTTCAAGCGAGACGTAGCAAAGAAATATGAAATGACCGTGTTTCCCGAGACCAAGGGGACCTTCGTCGTCGATCTGAAGGGGACTTTCAAGGCAATGGCAGCGGGAAAAAAGTGTCTCAAGCATTGACCGGGCGCTCGTAGCGAGCACTGGCGCAAAAGACCCGCCGTTGGGGTTCAAGCACAACGACGGGTAGGGGTAACCAATCGGGACGGGTATGGACACGATTGGACAATTAATTATGTCGCAAAAGAGGCCTTGCCACAATCGGGACTTTCCCTAGGTAACAAGGTCACTTTGTCAACCCAAGGCCCACCTTCGTGCATTTGATTTTTCCCTGCGACAGGGCAAACCGGCCCAGTCGACTCGAAGGGCTTTAACCATTGGAAACAGCAACCCCGACCGCCGGATCCATTTGGTCCATACTGCCTCGACAAACATAGCGTAGCAAGCTGCTCAGGATGGATGTATGGTCTGTTCTGCAAGAGAACGGCCGAGTCGTTAAACCGCGCATGAGTTCGAAAGGCGATGGATGACCGAGACGTCCAGCCGGGATCGCCATGAAAACATCCCGAAGTCCCGGCACCGCCGGCTCATCAAAATGGACCCGCCTAAATGAACGCGACCATAAATACGTTCGTCCTCGTCTTGGCATCGATCTTTCCGGTGGTCAATCCGCCAGGTTCCGCACTCGTCTTCCTCGGGTTGACCCGTGGTGCAACACCTGAGATCCGCGCTGTCCTTGCGCGCCGGATCGCGTTGAACTCGTTCGTCCTCCTGGTCTGTTCGTTCTTGCTTGGCGCGCTCATCCTCCAGTTTTACGGGATTTCAATTCCCATACTTCGCGTCGCTGGCGGGTTCATTGTCGCTGTCTCAGGTTGGAAACTTCTTAATGAAGGAAGCAAGAAGGAACTGGAAGCGCCGGCAGGCGGAGTTCCGCGCACCAATCTGCTGGATCAGGCCTTCTATCCCCTGACCCTCCCACTCACGACAGGGCCAGGCTCCATGGCCGTGGTGATCAGCATCGGGCTTTCGGAGGCGACGGTTACGGGTCCTGCCGAAAGGCTCATATTCGTCATGGCAAGCGTCGTCGCCATAGCCGTTCTGGCATTGACCATCCTGCTTTGCTTCAGCTATGCGGATCGCAGCCAAAGGATTCTGGGCCCTGGCGGCACCGATATCGCCGTGCGGCTTTCGGCATTCATTCTGTTTTGCCTCGGCTTGCAGATCTTCTGGTCGGGCGGAAGCGAGTTGTTGAGATCCCTTCTCTACGCAGGTTCTCCTCCGCCGCTACCCACGCCGTAGTCGGCAACAGGGCAAGTCGAATTTAGCCGGCTATGACCCCCACGATCACCGTTCCCCAGGTTGTAAGCAGGATATGTCCAATGGGGACCGCTGGTGTATAGCCGAGCACGGCAACCGGACTCCCCGACCGGTCCTGCACAGCTGCCATGCCGGCGGTCATTGTCTGCGCTCCTGCCAGCCCGCCGAGGAGCAGTATGGGGTTCATGCCGAGCAGGTAGCGCCCAACGTAGAGTCCTACGAACATGGGCATCAGGGTAACGACCATGCCGCCGAACAGCAGGCCTACGCCCGCCTCCGCGATGGCTGAGAAGAAGATGGGGCCGGCATGGAGGCCGGTCATTGCCACGAAGGCGGCAAGACCAAGTGCCGTCATCAGCGAGACGGCTCCGTCCGGTATGCGGCCAAAGAGCGGAAAGCGCGTGCGCATATGCCCCACGACGAGCCCCGCCAGCAACGTTCCCACGCTGGTGCTCAAAGAGATTCGCATATCCCCGATAGGAAAGGTGACGAGAACGCCGACAAGCCCTCCAAGGAAGATTGCGAGGCCGAGGACGAAGAAGTCGGTCGAGGCCGTTGGTGTGATAGTGACACCTACCCGCTTGGCGGCGCGCGAGACGACAGCCTCCGGCCCCACCAACCGCAGAACGTCGCCGCGCTGCACCAAGATCCCAGGTGCAAGCGGAAGGTTCTGGCTCCCGCGCGTGATGGCTCGTAGATAGAGGCTGCGGGTCCAGTCTTCCTTGGCCGCGTCCGCGATACTCCGGCCGTCAAGGTCGCGGCTTGTTACAAGGACGTCGGCGACTGACACTGGGATATCCAGGAGTTCGCGATCCTCTACCTCGGCGGCACGCTGACCGAGCAACTCCACCAGGGTCTCTCGCCTGCCAGACACCGCGACCACATCCTCTGGGCTCAAGACGAACTCCGGGCTTGCCTCAATAACTCGCTCGCCGCGTCGCACGCGCTGGATGAACAGCCGGTGCTCCGGAAATTTAGCCTCAGCTGCAGCTACGGATAGTCCTGCGATTGGCGCGCCCTCCGCGATCCGGTAGGCGCGCAACTCGAACCTATGCCAAGCGGACGCGACCCCCGCCGCCGTCCGCGTAATGCCGAGCTCGTGCTCCAGCTTAAGCGCCTCGGCTGCCAGGTCGATGCCAAGCAATTTTGGGCCCAGCACACTGCAGAACAAAATGACGCCAACGGCGCCAAAGACGTAGCAGACCGCGTCGGCCACCGCGACATGTGCGACCAGCCGGGCACGCTCATCCTCCATAAGCGGGAGCGCGTTGATGGCTTCAGTCGCCGTGCCCATCGCCGGACTCTCTGTGAGAGCGCCCGACACGAGTCCCGCAGCAAAGCCCGGATCAAGCCCCAGGGCCTTTGCGATGACGATGGCAGTGAGCAGCCCTGTCACACACACCACCACGGCGAGCAGTACGGGCTTCAACCCGTCTCGTTTGAGGGCCTGCAGGAACTGCGGCCCGACCGAATAGCCAATGCCAAAAAGAAACAGAAGGAACAGCAACGACTTCGCCATGCCGGCAATCGGAACGTGGGCGAATTGACCGATCAAAATACCGGCGAAGAGGGAGCCGGTAACAGGCCCAAGGCCGAAGCCTCTGACCTTCACGCCACCGATCAAGTAGCCGATGCTGATCGCAAGAAACACGGCGAGCTCCGGATACTTGACTAGGAATTGCTCGAACCAAACCATAGCCCATCTCCCCGCGACGACCTTCGCGCTTGAACACGATCAGCTCAGTATCAAGGCGCCGTGGAAAACGCGTTCAACGCTTCGCTTTTGCAGCGATCGCATTCAGGTGGCATTAGTTTGAGGGCCTTGGCTTTCTCGTACCGTGGATTTCCTTCACATCAAGTTTTCGCAGTCGATCGTCTCTTGGGTCAGCACCTTGCCCGACAAAGGTTGCCGCGGCTGCTATCTCAAGGCCGATTGTCCACACCAAGCATGCGAGCCCTCGAAACAAAAAGAAAGTACGTAACAGTAACGATGCGAGGGTGTGGCCCCATCATAGGTAGGGCAGGATTGGCGCCTGTCGTTGTTTAAATTTCCAGTGGAATGCAGCATTGGTGTGGCCCTTCAGTGACAGCAACGACAACCCTGTCGTGGTATTTCTTATCTAGGTTGGGGGGACTCGCTGCGAAATTCATTGAAACTGCGGTATTCGAACCCTGCTCGAACGTTTCCAAATACAAGCGCCGATGGGGGACCGCATGGATGTTCGAACTCTTCTTCTAGCCTCTGCTGGAACAATCATTGCCGTATCGGCAGCGCATGCTGCGGATGCAGTGGTCGTGGCTGAACCCGAACCGGTCGAGTACGTCCGGGTCTGCGATGCCTACGGCGCGGGCTTCTTCTATATCCCCGGCACGGAAACCTGCCTGAAATTTGGCGGCTATCTGCGTTTTGAGATGGCCGGCGGCGACAATGTCTATACCGGCGGTCATGTCGGCGGTGAGAACGACACATGGTACTCCCGCACGCGTGCCGAGCTGCGTTTCGATGCGCGCTCCGAGACCGAACTCGGCACGTTGCGCTCTTACATCGACGGCCGGTTCCAATACACGAACGGCGACGATGCCGGCGGCATCCTTCATCAGGCCTTCATCGAGCTCGGCGGTTTCCAGATCGGCGTCAATGACGTCATCTTTGGTTCTTGGCTGAATTATGCCGGCAACATCATCAGGGACGACGTCATCCAGTACGGTGCCGACAGCATGTCCA
>NZ_JBFUMG010000352.1:0-4853 GCF_054049495.1 Phyllobacterium sp. P5_D12
GCCGACGAGCAAAACCAGCAAGCCAAGTCTTCTGATCATTTCTTGCCCCCAAATGGCAAATGCTGCAACCAATACGTCTCAAACATAGGTTGCAACGAGTAACACGCGCCAAGAATTCGTGCAGCTAGGAAAATGGGGCATGATCTGCGCTAACAAACGCTGAATGGCGTAGCCGGTCATGATCTATTAAGCATAATGACGCATCTGTAAGGTACCTGTGACGCACCGTCCACGATTCGATACGGAACTCCTTCATGAAACGACTTGCAGCCAGTATATTGACCCTCTTGCTCGCCGGCTGCACGACGGTTGACTACGACTTCTCCGCACCCAAACAAACTTCGGCCGTTCAACAGATTGCCGCCCCGACAGGCAATGTAAGCGCGCCGCGTTTCGGTGATCGCGATCCTCACGACTGGACCGGCAAGACCCCGTGGCGATATCCGATTCATGGAACGGACGTCTCGAAATATCAGTCCACAGTCGATTGGCAGACGGTACGCAGCAGCCGTATTTCCTTTGTCTTCATAAAGGCGACCGAAGGCGCCGACAGGTTCGATGAACGATTTGGCCAGAACTGGGCAGCGGCGCGCGCTGCAGGCATCCCTCGCGGTGCCTATCATTTCTATTATTTCTGCCGTACCGCCAAGGAACAGGCGCGCTGGTTCATCGAGCATGTGCCTAACGATCCCGGCGCTTTGCCCCCGGTTCTCGACATGGAGTGGAACGCCGCTTCTCCAACCTGCAAGCTCAGGCCAAATGCTGCTGTCGTGCGCGGCGAAATGCGTACGTTCCTGGATATCCTCGAACGTCATTACGGCAAACGGCCAATCATCTATACGACCGTCGATTTCTTCGACGACAACGATCTGAGGCAACTTGCTAATTATCCATTCTGGCTGCGCTCGGTGGCAGGTCACCCCGATGAGAAGTACGGACTGCATCCGTGGACTTTTTGGCAATATACCGGGACGGGAGCCATCCCTGGCATACGTGGCGATGCGGATATCAATGTTTTCGCGGGCAATGAAATGGCCTGGAAACAGTGGCTGGTGCGCAACAAGGTCCGATAAAGCTCAGCGCGAGCGTTTTCTCGCACTTCTTTGACTTCACGCCATCCACATATTCGTGCATTAGCAGGAAAAATTCTGCGTGTAGTGAATACGCGCCCGTTATCAATGAGATTTTTCTTATGAACAAACTATCGATTGCACTTGCCGTCAGCCTTTTTGCCCTATGCGGCACTGCCCGTGCCCTGGATCAGGTGGCGCCGACGCAACCGGTAGTGGCAAAACCCGCATGCGGGGGCGAACTGGAGCCGTGGTTCAATGGACTGATCGCCGAGGCAAAAGCAGCCGGTGTAACCGATAGAGGCTTGGGTGAGCTTCTCAAGGCTTCGATGGACGACAAGGTACTGGAGCGTGACCGCGCCCAAGGCGTGTTCAATCAGACTTTCCTCACTTTCTCCTCGCGCATGGTGTCCGATTACCGTTTGAAACAGGGCGCGGCAAACCTCAAGAAGTATGCGGATACCTTTGCCAAGGCAGAAGCTGAGTATGGCGTTCCAGGACCGGTGATCGCAGCATTCTGGGGTCTTGAGACGGATTTCGGTGCAGTTCAGGGCGATTTCGATACGCTCAACGCACTCCTGACGCTCTCATTCGATTGCCGCCGGCCAGAACTTTTCCGCCCGCAGTTGATCGCTCTTCTGAAGCTTTTTGACAGCGGTGTCGTCGATGCCAAGACGACCGGCGCCTGGGCTGGCGAGATCGGTCAGATGCAGATGCTGCCAACCGATTATCTCGAGCGCGGCGTCGACGGTGACGGCGATGGCAAGGTCGATCTGAAGCACAGCGCGCCAGATGCGATCATGACCGCTGCTCGGGTGATGCATGATCTGGGCTGGCGCAAGGGCGAGCCATGGCTGGAGGAAGTGAAGCTTACACAAGAGCTGCCTTGGGAAAATGCCATGCGCACCAACCGTCTGCCCCACTCCAAATGGGCCGCGTGGGGTGTTACCGGTATGAAGGGACCGCTCGGTCCCGACGATGGCGATGCCTCGCTGCTGCTTCCGATGGGCCGCAAGGGGCCAGCTTTCCTTTCCTATGCGAACTTCGATATTTTTGTCGAATGGAACAAATCGATCATCTACGCTACGACAGCAGCCTATTTTGCCACCCGCCTGGCTGGTGCGGGCCCGCTGGAACCGACCAATCCTGAAGTCGGGCTCAATCCCGAACAAATGAAGGAATTGCAGAACAAGCTTGCGGCGCGCGGCCACGACATGGGCCCGAAGATCGATGGTGTGTTCGGCATTCTCACCCGCGATGCGGTACGTGACGAACAGATTCGCCTTGGTCTGCCCGCCGATGCGTGGCCAACACCCGAACTCCTCGGCAAGCTCTAACCTTACTGCGCAGGCGCCATCGTTTCGAGCGAGGCAAAACCTTCCGGTCGATCACCTTCGTCGAAGGGTGTTTCCACCTCCACGAAAGTGTCGGGATAGAAGCCGTTGAAGCGGGTGCGCAGCGACAGCGAGTAGGCACCGATATTACCGATCTCGATCCAGTCTCCAGTGTCGACCGTTTCCGGCAACCAGAACGGGCGTGACAGTATATCGACGGAATCGCACGTTGCGCCGCACACCCGGAACGGCACAATTTCCTTCGGATCGCCATGGCGGTGCTTTTTGGCCGGATCGGGGATGAAGCGGGCTGGCAGCGTGATCTTGCCGGTCCACGAATCCGACAGCGACGCCCAGATACCGTCATTGATGTAGAGCCGCCTGCCCTTGCGTAAGAGAACACGCACGATCAATGAAAACGCCCGGGCGACGATGACCCGGCCCGGCTCTGCCACGAGGGGCAAATCACCAAAACCATACTCCTTGATATCGCCCCGCAACCGCGACATCAGTTGGCCAAGCGAAGGCATCTCGACATGCTTGCGTCTCGGGTCATGTCCATACTCGGCGGGAAAGCCACCACCAACGTCGAGACCCGCCAAGGGAACCCCGGCGCGGTTGCGTACCCAATCAGCCGAGCTCAACGCACGCTCATAGGTGTCGGGATCCTCGATCTGGCTGCCAACATGAAAACACAGGCCGACCATGTAGCCGATCTTGTGGGCGCGCTGCAGCAACTCTACTGCATGTGCCGGTGCTGCACCAAATTTCTTCGATAACTCGTAGGCGGCATGTCCCTTGGTTTGCAGCCTTATGTACAGCGTTATGCTGGCTGGATCGATATCCAGTGCACGCACAATGCGGGTTACCTTGGCGATCTCATCCTCATGGTCCACTGCCAGAACACGAATGCCGTAGGTTTCGAGAGCAAGGCGAATATCCGACTGCGCCTTGATCGGGTGCATATAGAGCATCTGCGCATCCGGTGCGACCTTGCGCACCGCTTCGAACTCTCCCGGGGATGCTACATCGAAAACGCTGATGCCATTGCGGGCCAGCGTTTCGAGCACAAGATTTTCGCCATTGGTCTTGACCGCATAAGCCGTCTCGCCCGGGAACATCTTCATGAACTGGTGCGCGTCATCGATCAGAACTTGCGGCCGAAAGCAGTAGACTGGCTGATCCGGCCGCAGGGTAAGCGCTGCTTCACGGGCCGAGGCGAATCGTTGCATCGTTTTGTTCTGCGTCATGCAAAACTCTTATCAAGGACAGGTGACAGACGAAAGTCGGTTTCTTGCAGCTGGAATCGGGTGGTTTTATACCGTTGAACAGCTAGAAACCTTATCAGACAGCACTGTCGAAAGGATCTATCCGTGTCCACCGCGCAAACAACGTCGCCCAATCCTCTCGCCATGACCAGCTTTGCATGGTTGCAATTACTTCTTCTTGGCGCAATCTGGGGTGGATCATTCTTCTTTGCGCGTGTCGCGGTTCAGGTGATTCCCCCGTTAACGCTGGTTCTTTTTCGCGTGGCGGTAGCAGCGCTGGCACTTCATCTCTATCTGCTTAGCCGCGGCATCCGGTTCTGGGACTACCGGGATCATGCATTTGAGTTCGCCGGCCTTGGCCTGCTGATGAACGTCATACCCTTTTCCCTGCTCTTCGTCGGGCAGACAGTTCTTGGCGCAGGTGTCGAGTCGATCCTCAATGCGACAACACCGATCTGGACGGTCGTCGTCGCCGCCATCCTTACGGTAGACGAAAGGATCACGATCAACAAACTTGTCGGCATTCTCCTGGGCATATTGGGGCTCGTCATCATGATCGGCCCTGGTGTTCTCACTGGTCTCGGTGGTCCGCTTTGGGCTGAAATTGCTGTCATCGGCGCCACCCTCTCCTATGCTTTTGCCGGCATTCTGGCGAAGCGCTTCAAGGGAGTGCCACCCACAGTGACGTCCACCGGTCAAATGACTGCATCCACGCTTATCATGATACCCGTGGTGCTCATCTACGACGGCGTTCCTGCCGTAGCGAACATCGATACCGGTGTCTGGTTGGCCATTCTCGGTCTTGGCCTTCTGTCGACCGCTTTCGCCTATATTCTCTATTTTTCGATCGTCCGGACCGCCGGCGCAACAAATGCATCACTCGTCACTTTGATCGTTCCAGTCAGCGCTATTCTGCTTGGAACAATTTTTCTTGACGAAGAGCTAGGGCTTCAGGACTTCCTCGGCATGGCATTGATCGCTCTTGGATTGTTGACGATTGATGGCAGGCTGCTCGCAGCCTTGCAAAAGCGCCAAAAAGCCTAAAGTTTTCAATATACCGTTAGTCCTATAGCTCTGGGTCCGCGGCTTAATTCTGGCCTAATTGTGGCAAGTTCAAGCCAATCCCTACTGTGTGACCTTTTTGCTGCACTGCAAAAATATACCGCTTTCGGGAACATTTT
>NZ_JBFUMG010000353.1:0-4852 GCF_054049495.1 Phyllobacterium sp. P5_D12
GCAGTTCCAGTTCGTAGGCAAGTTCAACCTGCGCTGCTTCCAATGCGCGATCGTAACCACGATGACGCTGGAGTTCGACGTAGAGCCGATCACCGAACAGCGATTTCAAATAGTTCAACCGCTGCCGTGCACGATCAATCCGATCATCCTTGATCGGTTTGGCGATGGGACCTTCGGGACCGCCAGACAAAGCGATGATACCGTCCGTACGATCTTTGAGCCATGCCGACGTGATATGCACCGGATCACCGGCTGGGGTTTCGAGGTACGCACGACTCACGAGGCGTACGAGATTGGCATAGCCTGCCTCCGTGGCCGCAAGGAGGACGAGCGGCGCCAGTCCCAGCGCTTCGCGTCTGTTAGCGCTGCGGCTTTCCTCCGCCTGGTCATGAAAGGCGATATCAAGCTGACAGCCAATAATGGGCTGTAGGCCCGCCTTCGATCCTTTCTGGGCAAATTCAAGAGCCCCAAAAAGATTATTAGTGTCGGTAATCGCAATCGCCGGCGCCTTGTTGGCAACGGCAAGATCAATGACTTTCGGGACCTGCAGGGCACCTTCAAGTAAGGAATACGCAGAATGGACTCTAAGGTGCACGAAGCGCAGCGCCGGTTTGCTCGCGACGTATAGACTGCTGTTGATCTGTCCATCTGCCAATTATTCTGTCTCCGAATACCTGAACGGAGAAACTGATTCACCGCGGATTTATAGTCGGACATGCGCGATGAGGTGTCCACCAGTATTGAGGCTTCAGGTATTCTCATCGGTGGACAAGAAACGGGATCACAAGCACTCAAACGTTCCTTTGCAGTGATCCCGGCTTCATCAGATTGCACTGACCCACATTGCAAACGTCGCAATGAAAAGGCTGACTGTAACGAATGACATAACATCCTGGAAAAGTTCGCTCATCGGTAAAACCCTTCTTCGTTGTCTGTATGTCTATCTTTTGTTCCTTTTTTGTTCCAAAGTCAAGCACATCTAGTCGCCCATTGCCGCTATGGTTTTCGAAATATTAATGGAAGGTAAAATGGGGTCGCGGATCAGAGGTTGGTGATTTTTCCGTCCTTGAGCGTCACACGCCTGTCCATGCGGCGCGCCAGCTCAAAATTATGAGTGGCGATCATGGCTGACAGCCCCGACTGTCTCACAAGCGCTTCAAGTGCTTCGAACACATAGGAAGATGTCACCGGATCGAGATTGCCTGTCGGTTCGTCAGCGAGAAGCACCAATGGCGCATTCGCCACTGCACGGGCAATAGCCACGCGCTGTTGCTCGCCGCCGGAGAGTTCGCTAGGGCGGTGCGAAGCACGCGCGCCAACCTTCATATAATCGAGCAGCTGCTGGGCGCGTTCCGACGCCACCGCCGGCTTCATGCCGCGAATCAACTGCGGCATCATAACGTTTTCGAGTGCCGTGAATTCCGGCAGAAGGTGATGGAACTGATAGACGAAGCCGATGTCGTTTCGCCGTATGGCCGTACGCTCTTCATCGGAAAGCGATCCGCAAGACCTGCCGTCCAGAATAACATCGCCGCTGTCCGGTCGTTCAAGCAATCCAGCCGTATGCAGCAATGTCGACTTACCGGCCCCGGAAGGCGCGACAAGCGCCACCATCTCGCCTTTGCCAAGCGAAAAGCTGGCGTCGTTGAGAATGACCAACTCACGGCCAATCTCATCATAACGGCGGCCGACATTCATCAGCTGCAAAATTGGCCCTGCCACCATTTTATTCGTACCTCAAGGCTTCAACGGGATCGAGCTTGGCTGCGCGCCATGCTGGAAACAGCGTTGCCAGAAATGACAGGACCAATGCCATGAGGATGACCGAGAAGGTCTCGTTGAAATCCATTTTGGCGGGCAAGGTGCTCAAGAAATAGAGTTCAGGATTGAACAGCGTGGTGCCGGAAATCCAGGAAAAGAATTCTCTGATTCGTTCAACGTTGAGACATACAACGACGCCAAGAACCACACCTGCAATCGTTCCGGTCACACCGATCGCAGCACCCGTCATAAGAAAGATGCGCAGGATCGAGTTTCGCGTCGCCCCCATGGTCCGAAGGATGGCAATGTCATGCCCCTTGTCCTTCACCAGCATTATCAGTCCGGAGATGATATTGAGAGCCGCGACGAGAACGATCAGCGTCAGAATCATGAACATGACATTGCGCTCAACCTGAAGGGCGGAAAAGAACGTCTGATTGCGCTGACGCCAGTCGGTGAGCATGATCGACCGCTGTGCCGCATCCTCGATCGGTTTCTTCAACGCGTCGATATTGTCCGGATTATCGGCGAATATCTCGATCGATTGAACCTTGTTTTCCTGGTTGAAATAGAGCTGCGATTCATCGAGCGGCATAAGTACTATCGATGCGTCATACTCGGACATGCCGATCTCGAATATGGCCGTAACCGGATAGGATTTGACACGCGGAGCCATGCCGAGCGGCGTCACATCCCCGTCCGGAGATATCAAGGTAAGTTTATCACCGAGACCGAGACCCATATTTTCAGCCATACGCGTTCCGATAGCGACGCCGCCAGCCGTGTTGAATCCCTGAAACGTACCTTGGCGCACGTTTTTGGAAACAAGCTGCAGTTTCGCAATGTCTTCCTCGCGCAAGCCGCGCACCAGGGCGCCAGCCCCTGCCCCGACATTACCTTTGGCCAGCACCTGTCCCTCGACAACCGGAATGGCAAAGGAGACGCCGGGGACAGCGTCGACGCGTTTGATGACCGCATCGTAATCGTCGAAAGGCCGATCCATCGGCTGCATGATAACATGACCATTGATGCCGAGGATGCGCGTCAAGAGTTCAGCGCGAAAGCCATTCATCACTGCCATCACGATGATCAACGTTGCAACGCCCAGCATGATCCCGGTAAAAGAGAATCCGGCAATCACGGAAATGAACGTTTCCTTGCGCCGGGCGCGCAAATAGCGCCAGGCGATCATACGTTCATAGGCTGAGAACGGCTTGGAACCGTTCGGCGCGGTGACTGCCTTTTCGCTCATAAAATTCCTGCCTGAACGCCCGCGAGCTTGTTAAGCGCAGCTTCGATACTCAAGGACTCACGCTCGCCGGTCGCTCGGTCCTTGATCTCGACCTCACCGGCAACAACGCCGCGCGGGCCGACTATGACCTGTGTGGGTAGACCGATCAGATCCATTGTGGCGAACTTGGCACCCGGGCGATCATCCGTATCGTCGAGCAGGGGCTCAAGGCCAGCATTTGTCAACGCATCGTACAATTTAGCCGAAACGGCGTCGCAGGCTGCGTCGCCGGGCTTCATATTCACAATACCCACACCGAAGGGCGCAACGGCTTTTGGCCAGATAATGCCGTTCTCGTCATGCGACGCTTCGATGATTGCAGCGACCACACGTGACGGCCCAATACCATAGGAGCCCATTGAAACCGGGTAGTCCTTGCCATCTGGTCCGGTTACCTTGGCGCCCATTGGTTCGGAATATTTCGTTCCAAAGTGGAAAATGTGGCCCACTTCGATACCGCGAGCAGCGAGTTGCTCCGAAGCACCGACCTTCGCCCAGGCGGCCTCGTCATGCATTTCGTCGGTGGCAGCATAGGGCGTGGTCCAACGCTTAACGATATCAGCAATCTGCGCATCATCATTAAAGTTGGTATCGGGACCGGGCACGGGCAGATCGAGATAGGCGCGATCGCAGAAAACCTGGCTCTCGCCTGTATCGGCAAGAATGATGAATTCGTGGCTTAGATCGCCACCAATCGGACCCGTGTCAGCACGCATGGGAATGACTTTGATACCCAATCGCGAAAACGTACGCAGATAGGCAACGAACATGCGATTGTATGCTGCTTTCGCGCCCTCAAAATCCAGATCAAAGGAATAGGCATCCTTCATCAGGAATTCGCGCGACCGCATGACCCCGAAACGCGGGCGGCGCTCATCGCGAAACTTCCACTGGATATGATAAAGATTGAGCGGCAAGTCTTTGTAAGATCTGACATAGGCTCGGAAAATCTCGGTGATCATTTCCTCATTCGTCGGACCAAAGAGCATGTCGCGATCACCGCGATCCTTGATGCGCAACATCTCGTCGCCATAGGCGTCATAACGCCCGCTTTCGCGCCAAAGATCAGCAGACTGGATTGTCGGCATGAGGAGTTCGATCGCACCGGAACGGTTCTGCTCCTCGCGAACAATTGCGCTCACCTTGTTCAGAACCCGCAGACCCGCCGGCAACCAGGCATAGATGCCCGCCGATTCCTGGCGTATCAGACCTGCACGCAACATCAGGCGGTGGGAGACGATTTCCGCCTCCTTGGGGTTTTCTTTCAGGATGGGTAAAAGGTAACGGGAAAGCCGCATGGAGAATCACCAAATTGAACATCGCCTGAGTGCTTTAAGAATCAGGCAAAACCAAGTGCAAAGTGATGTTTCTTTACCGGCTTCCCGGTGGATTGGGAACCCGTAACGCCAAATGAAACGGGCGGGTATTTATAAGAGATTCACTGCCTTGCTGGATTTGTAAGCAAAAAATGACAAGAACGAATATTTTTCGTGACATTTCGCAGGCAGTCCGCTATTTTTTTAATCATAAGGAGAAAGTAAGAATATTTCTGCTTTCCTACGCGGTCAAAGTCTTGGGAGGATGTGACCTAGGCGCGGTTTTCCGCAGCCGCCACGCAAGTGGATTTGGTCAGACGCGATCTTTAAAATGCAAGGTGAAAGCCTTGCATTTTTTTTGTCTGATTTTGTGGAATCAATACGTTGCTGTATTTTCTTGAAGTAACATATAACTTGCCTCTTGGCGCTTCAGCCTCCAACATTTCATTGTAAATAAAATGGCGGTAGGAACGATGTGAGAGAT
>NZ_JBFUMG010000354.1:0-4782 GCF_054049495.1 Phyllobacterium sp. P5_D12
CGGATCGATATCGATGTGAATCTTCCTGGAGTTGGGGGAGAAACCGCTAATGCGGCCGGTAATACGGTCATCGAAGCGCGCACCGATGTTCAACATGACATCGCAATCATGCATCGTCATGTTGGCTTCATAGGTTCCGTGCATTCCGAGCATGCCAAGCCAATTCTTGCCAGATGCCGGATAAGCACCAAGCCCCATCAATGTCGAGGTGATCGGAAAATTGGTGAGCTCGACGAGTTCCCGCAGCAATTTACTTGCTTCGTTGCCGGAGTTGATAACACYGCCCCCCGAGTAGATAACAGGGCGTTTTGCCGTGAGCATAAGAGCTACAGCCTGCTTGATCGCCTCGATATCACCCTGGATCTTGGGATGATAGCTGGTGCGCGGCGAGACTTCCGGCGGTGTATACATGCCGGTTGCAAACTGAACATCCTTCGGAACGTCAACGAGGACGGGACCGGGACGCCCTGTTTTGGCAACGTGGAAAGCTTCGTGCAGAACGCGCGCCAGATCGTTGACATCCTTCACCAGCCAATTGTGCTTGGTGCAAGGACGTGTGATCCCGACAGTGTCGCACTCCTGGAAGGCATCCGAACCGATCAAACTCGTCGGGACCTGTCCACTGATACAGACCAGCGGTATGGAATCCATCAGCGCATCCTGCAGCGGGGTAACCGCATTGGTTGCACCGGGCCCTGATGTGACCAGCATGACGCCGACTTTGCCGGTGGAGCGAGCATAGCCCTCCGCGGCATGGCCCGCACCCTGTTCGTGCCGAACGAGAACGTGGTTGATCTTGTCCTGTTGGAAGAGTTCATCATAAATCGGAAGCACTGCGCCACCCGGATATCCGAAAATATCGGTTACCCCTTGATCAATGAGCGCCTGGACGACCATCTCGGCACCAGTCATTTCACGTCGTTGCGATGGTCGGCTGTCACTATCCTGCTTGTCTGCTTTCATCGGTCTCTTCCCGTCTATTCTGCGGCCCTTGGCCCCTCAGAAGGTGTTTGCTCTAACTGAAATGCTGGAAATAAAAAAGGCCCCCGAAGGAGCCTGTGTATCGCGCATGGGAGCTTTCGCCGGGTGCTTACTACACCCTGCCCATGCGCGATCCCACGACGATAAGAACTGTTTTCATGGTCGCGGACGATAGTTAAGCAAATTCCATACGTCAACGGCAAAAATGCAAATCAAATCGAATGACCAGCACTGAACCTCAAACCAGTCGAAACAATTGTCACAATCACGCTAAGATAATTTCAATGCCTTCGAATTAGGGTGACCCGACAAGTCTTGTCAACACACTGCTATCAGTTCACGGAATGGTCGCCAACGATGAACGCTGAAGCCTTGCCGGCTGAACAACCCAGACCCTTCGTTCGCAATCGAACCGATGGGCACGTCATCGAATGCAACGGCGAAAAAGCCGTCATTTACGCGTTGACCGGGCCGTCTATCGCTGCATCGGATGACTATTGGACAGTCGGCCAGTTGATTTCCATTCAAGTCGGAAACAGCCGCGTGGTTGGGCTCGTCTATGAAGTCAACGCCCATGAAGCGCAATGGGTCGTCGAAGCCGACCAGAGCATTCGCATCCATGTCGAACTTATCGGACAGGTCAATGAGCATGATGATGGTTCGTTGACTTTTTCATCCGGCATCGCGAATTATCCGCACATGGGCGCCGTAGCGCATCGGATTCGCGCGACAGATCTGGCGACTATTTACACAGCAAGCCTGAAGAACACCGTATCGGTCGGGCATCTGTCGCAAAATGCATCGATCCCGGCGTTGATCTCGATAGACAGTCTGGTTTCGCGACACTTTGCCGTTCTCGGCAGTACCGGTGTGGGTAAATCGAGCGCCGTTTCCCTGCTTTTGCGCAAGATCATCGCGCAGCGACCCGATTTACGCATTCTGATCCTCGATCCTCACAACGAATTTGCCAGCGCCTTTCCTGATCATGCGATCTCAATCGATTACAACACCTTGGAGTTGCCCTATTGGCTGTTCAGGCTGGAAGAGTTTGCCGAAGCTGTCTTCCGCGGGAGGCCGACGGTGGCAGCCGAAGTTGATGCCTTGCGCGATCTGATTCCGATTGCGCGGGAGCGCTTTGCCAGTTCCGAAGCGACGACCGCCGCGTCGCTCCTCAAAAAAGACCGCGATTATTCGTCGTTAACCGCCGATACGCCGACACCATATCGGATGGCTGATCTCATCAAGTTGATCGACGAACGCATCGGCCAGTTGGAAGGCAAGACGGATCGGCCGATCATGAAGGCGCTTCGGCAGCGTTTGCAAGCGCTGGTTGCCGACCCCCGCTACCGTTTCATGTTTTCGGCCCCGACGACGATGGACACGATGCGCCAGACGATTGGCCACATTTTCCGCATACCCAAGAACGATCGTCCAATTTGCGTCTTTCAATTGGCTGGATTGCCATCGGAAGTGGTAAATTCCGTTGCCTCGGTACTCTGCCGCATGGCTTTCGACCTCGCGGTGTCGAGCGACGGCCGCGCACAGACGCTCGTCGTCTGCGAGGAAGCGCATCGTTACATTCCCGCGGATGCCAATGCGGGTTTCTGGCCAACCCGTCAGGCAATTGCCCGTATTGCCAAGGAAGGCCGCAAATATGGCGTCTATCTGGCGGTCATTACGCAGCGTCCCGGCGAGCTTGATGCAACCATTCTTTCCCAATGCAGCACCGTGTTTGCCATGCGCCTTGGAAATGAGCGTGATCAGGAGATCATTCGGGGCGCCATTACCGGCGCATCGCAAAGCACGATTGGATTTCTGTCATCGATTGCCAATCGAGAAGCGATCGCGTTTGGTGAGGCCGTTCCAACGCCGATGCGCATGATGTTCGAGACAATTGCACCTGACCAATTGCCGGCCGCACATATGACCAAAAGCCAGCAATCCATGCGGCTGGGCGATTCTTACCTCTCTCTCGATACAATCTTGATGCGAATGCGCCAGCTCAACGCAGCAGAAAGCACAAGCAGTCAGGATGACGCGTTCGATATCGTCGAAAGTATTGGCAATCCTGTTGCGAGCCAAAGGCATACGGTTCCCTTGGCTCAGGAGCCTGTCAGAACTCAGTGGCGCAACATCGATGCTGCGATCCGCAAAGAGGAACCGCCCAAGTCGCAACCGGAAGGGACCGACCGATTCCGTGCCAGCGACCTGATCCGCACATTCCGGAACGACAAGACCTGAGTCACGGATAAGGCAACCTTTCCCAGTCATCGCCGAGCTGGTTGCGGAACCATGTCATCTGGCGCTTTGCATATTGACGGGTAGCTATCGTCGCGAGTTCTGCGGCCTCCTCCGGATCCAGCCGATCGGCAAGGACCTCGGCAATTTCACGCACGCCGATCGCTCTCATGGCGGGAAGTTCACTCGAAAGTCCAAATGATAACAATGCCTTGACCTCGTCGAGGGCACCGGCTTTCATCATGGTTTCAAAGCGCGATACTATGCGGTCGCCAAGCCATTTCCTATCGGGCTCGATAACAATCTTGCGGGCGGCGCTAGCATCAATCAGCGATCTGCCGGTTGCCTTTTGCCATTCGACGATGGACAGGCCCGATGTGTCGATAACCTCGAGCGCTCTTACAATCCGCTGGCTATCAGTCGGACGTAAAGTCGACGCCGCCAACGGGTCTTTCACAGTGAGAATCGCGTGCAATTCCTCAGAGCCCAGCTCCGCATCCTGCTGACGCCAATGCGCCCGGACATCGGCCGGAATATCAGGCATTGCCGATAGCCCTCCGAGAAGAGCACGAAAATACAGCCCGGTACCGCCAACGAAAATCATAGTCTTTTCAGCTAGTTCTGGCCTATTCAGAACTTCTCCGGCGTCCGTGAGCCAGCGTCCGGTCGAGTAGGCGATGCTCGGTGAAACATGCCCGTAGAGATAGTGTGCCGCGGCTTTGAGATCGTCCGAATCCGGTCGTGCGGTTAAGAGGTCGAGGATATCATAGACCTGCATCGAATCCGTATTGACGATCACACCGCCTGTTTCCTCAGCCAAACGAAGCGCAAGCGCCGACTTGCCGCTTGCCGTCGGTCCAGCTATCAGGATTATCTGTCTTTTCGCCACGCTAACGCCCAATCGGAAATTGCCCTATGCCCTTGATGGCCACGCTCATCGCCAATCCCGCCACATCGGACCTTGTACCATGGCTCGGGATTAAAGCCTCGGCGGCGGTCAATGCAACAGGTCTTTATTGGCTCGCCGATGGGATTGCCTGTGACTTGCCCCTGAGGGACGGTACCGATGCTGCTGAAGCGCATCTCGAACTGGTACGGGCTATCGACGGCGCGCCAATAGATATTATCGTGCAAAATCAAGATGCTAGACGCAAAAAGATTTTGATTGCCGACATGGATTCGACCATGATCCAGCAAGAATGTATCGATGAACTCGCCGAAGAAGCGGGCCTCCGCGAAAAAGTTGCGGCGATCACTGCGCGGGCAATGAATGGTGAAATCGCGTTCGAACCTGCGCTGCGTGAACGCGTGGCGCTGTTGAAAGGTCTGCCCTATGCGGTCATAGACAAGGTGATCGCCGGCCGCATCACGCTCATGCCTGGCGGGCCGGAACTGGTGCGCACAATGAAGAAGCACGGGGCTTATACTTCGCTTGTTTCAGGCGGGTTTACTGTATTCACCCAGCGTATTGCCGAGATGATCGGCTTCAATGAAAACAGCGCCAACACATTGATAGATAATGGAAAAGTCTTGACGGGAGAGGTCAAGGAACCGATCCTTGGC
>NZ_JBFUMG010000355.1:0-4774 GCF_054049495.1 Phyllobacterium sp. P5_D12
GTCGTGTAGCCATTACTTATGTGGAGTGGGCCGGATCGAACGTACAACGAATTATCGTTCCTTGGACGTTGGTTGATGGCGCCGACTCTGCGGAAAAACTTGCGGATGCGCTCGATCAGCCAATTCCCGCAACGCAAAGTCGGACATCGATCTCCGGGGCCATCGATTTTTCCAGTACCCTCTTCGACAACAATGGCTTCAAGGCCTCGCGACGAGTTATCGATATTTCAGGCGACGGCGCGAACAACAATGGTCGCCCAGTGGCTGACGCTCGCGATCAAGCGATTGCCAAGGGCATTACGATCAACGGGTTGCCGTTGATGACGCGTGGGGATTTCTATTCCGACTGGGCCGTGAAAGACCTCGATCTCTATTACAGCAGCTGCGTCATTGGCGGACCGGGTGCTTTCATGGTCCCGGTCAATTCCTGGGATCAGTTTCCGGAGGCTGTGCGCCGGAAACTAGTGTTGGAGTTGGCGGGTGATACTCCTATCACGCGGAAAGCAGATTGGCTGCCGTCACAGACGTTGCCGTTGATCCTGGCCCAGGACAAGCCGCAAATCGATTGCCTCTCAGGCGAGCGAATATGGCAACGGCGGATGCAGGACTGGGAATCCCGCTAGATTCACGCCATGAAGGCCTGTAAATGGCGTTCTACTGCGCTCCGGTGTTCACGCACCGCCATTTTCGTCACGTCATAGCGCGAATCTCAGGCGAACCTCAGGCTGCAATCAACTGCTTGCGATCAGCGCGTTCCTGCTGCGGCGAACGGCCGTAGAGTTCACGGTAGCATTTGGAAAAATGCGATGCCGAGACAAATCCGCATGCAACTGCCACCTCTACGATCGGCATGGATGATTGGATCAACAGATGCCGGGCACGGTCCAAACGGATTTCTAGATAGTAGCGGGCCGGCGAGCGGCCCATTTCCTGGCGGAACAGGCGTTCGATTTGGCGGCGGGAAAGGCCAACATGGTCGGCAATCTCGATCAAGGACAATGGCTCGGAAAGCCGCGCTTCCATCAATTCGATTATTGTCAGGACCTTGGAGTTTTGTACACCGAGACGCGCGCGCAATGGCAGTCGCTGACGGTCGTGTGGGCTGCGCACGCGGTCAGTGAGTGCCTGTTCACAGACACGATTGACGATATTGTCGCCGAAATCATCGCCGATGAGCTTGAGCATCATGTCCAGCGCGGCCGTACCGCCGGCGCAGGTGTAGATGTTGCCGTCAACCTCGAACAGGTCGGCGTATACATCGGCCTTTGGAAAGGCCTCAGCAAAACCTGGAAGATTCTCCCAATGGATCGCGCACCGCTTGCCAGAAAGCAGGCCAGCCGCTGCGAGAATATGCGCCCCGGTGCAGAGTCCGCCTACAGCGACGCCCCGGTTGAATTCTTCGCGAAGCCAGGCAAAGACTGATTTGTTGTGGAATTTCTCAACGTGGATACCGGCGCACACAAAGACCATGGATGGCCTTTCTTCGCCGGTCAGGTACCGCCTCTCGTCTTCCAATGATGTGTTCGCGGCGCATTCCACACCGTTCGAGGCCGTGACAGGCTTCGCATCCACAGAGGCAAGACGCCAGCGATAGGCTTCATACCCGAGCATGCGATTTGCGATGCGCAGTGGCTCGATGGCTGTCGCAAACGCGATCATCGAGAAATTCGGCACGAGAAAGAAAACGAATGAGCGCTTATTGAGACCAATGTGATCCATGGTAATTCCAGGTTCCCGTATCTGGCTTTAAGGCCATGTCGCAACTGAAGTAACAACTTCAACTTACGGGCGTGGTCTCCAAAGCTTTTTTTCAGATAGAACCATAGAATTATTCTAAATGGAAGGGTGGAAACCTGTGTCGCAAAAGCGCAGGTATCACATATGATAAAAGGGAGCAGATAGACCGTTATCTGCTCCCCTGAGTTGACTGCTTCATGATTTTACGACCGCGAATTCTTTATCTCATTGCATTCGCCGACTTGGCGCTCGTAGAGGTCTGGCCAGCCGATGTCGCAACGCATGTTTTCCGGTAATCCGTCAAGCGCCATTTCCGTAGCGCGTAAGCGACGTTCCCGGACAAAAACATCGCGGGCGGTTCTGATTCGTGCAGCCAAGTGATTCGCTTGATCCGCGAAATAGACCGCAAGCCGTTCGGCGAAACTTCTCGTATCGCTGTGATACAGGCTATCGCAAGTGCTCATTTTCCTTCTCCTTTTTTCAGCAAGAGCATCATTTTGCGTGATGTCCTTTGGTGAACTTGACTATCGCCCTAAGTTGATGTTCAATCAAACGAAATTATGAAACACTATGTTTCAGAAAAATTGATGAAGGAGAATGCGCCATGTCAGCCCCGATGCATCATCCCATTCCGATCCTCGACCTGGATGTGTTGCGTACCTTTGCAATGATTGCCGAAACAGGCAGTTTCTCGAGCGCTGCAAATGCTGTGTTTCGTACCCCGTCGGCTGTTTCCATGCAGATCAAAAAGCTGGAGGAGACCCTGGGCCACGTGCTGCTCGAACGGGACGCGCGTTCGGTCAAACTGACACCAAGCGGGGAGGTTCTCCTTGGTTACGCAAGGCGCATGCTGGCTCTCAATCGCGAGACGGTGGCGAWATTTATAGCGCCGACGGTTTCCGGTGTCGTGCGGCTCGGTGCGCCAGACGATGTCGGCGAGCGGGTGCTTCCGTTTGTCTTGAAGCGCTTTGCGGAATCTCACCCCGATGTAACCGTCGATGTGGTCATTGATCAAAGCAATAGTCTGCGCAAACGCCTTGATGAGCAGCGTCTCGACGTCACGTTGGTCAATGTCAATGAGACACTGGCCAAGATGGATGACATAGAAGTTCTCATGACTGAGGAGATCATCTGGGCCGGCGCCAAATGTGGGACTGCCCATGAGCGCAACCCACTGCCGCTTTCAATGTGGGAAGAGGGGTGCATCTGGCGCGCCAATGCGATCAGTGCGCTGGAAAGTGCGGGCCGTGAATATCGCGTTGCCTATATGAGTGCCCATACGATGGGGCAGCGTGCGGCAATCGTTGCTGATCTTGCCGTTGCACCTTTTTCGAAATTCCTTTTGGAAGACAACATGGTACAGCTCGGCGCTGAGCACGGTCTGCCACCACTCGGCGAATCCAGGCTCGGCATGCTTGTTGCGAAGAATGCGGGTGCGCATGTCAAAGCTGTCGCGCAGCATCTGCGGGTTTATTTTGAGGGATATGAGCGGACGGGCAAGCTTAGCTGCTAGAGACCTTTGCCAATCCATCCTGACGGCCATCTGATGCGATTTTCTGCGCTTCGGATGCTCACGGACCAATGAGTCCGCTGCGCTTCGGTTCTCGAAAACCACACCAGCTGACTCATCAGGTTGAATTCTCAAAAGGTCTCTTATCTGCTAGCGCAATAATGTTTCAATGCCCTGACGAGCTCCAAACTCGTCTGCTTCTGTGATGCACTTTCGAAGCCGAGCTGCTTTGTTGGCTCGCTGAGCACGGGCGCGGTCGCGCCGCAAGATGAGTGGATTTCTTCAAGCGGAATGCGGTCCCGCAGAGCACCGATATTGCCAATGTTAATGCCAGAACCGGGCATGATCTTGATTCGGCCCGCAGCAAGTTCGAATGTTGCTTCCAGGTCGTCGATCCCATCAAGCGCGGTCAGTGACCGTCCCGAAGTCAAGATTCGCTCAAATCCGAGCTCGATCGCCGTATTGACGGCCTCAGAAAGATCGGGGACGAGATCGAATGCGCGATGCAGTGTAACACCAAGACCGCCGCATTGCCTGATGAGGCGTTCGAGCGTCGTATGGTCCAGTTGGCCATTGGTGAGGTTGGCGCCGAAAACCACACCAGCAAGCCCAGCGGCGCGTATCACATCGATCTCGCGCAGCATTGCATCGATATCGGCTTCACCAAAAACGAAATTGCCCGGACGAGGACGGATCATGGCGTATATGGGAATAGGGGAGACAGCAGCCTGTCCGATCAGTCCCGGTGTCGGCGTCAGACCGCCCAGCTCCAGCGCTGAACAGAGTTCGATGCGGTCGGCTCCTCCGGTGATAGCCGCTGCCAATCCGATGGGAYTGTCGACACAGACTTCAAGCAGGATGCTCATTTTGCTGTTTCCATCAACCCAAGAACGCCCGCACCGATGAGGCCGGGTTCAATCTTCAATTCTGCAGGAATAACCAGTGGTTTATCTGTTTTCCGCAGGATACGTGCTCGAACTGCCTCATCCAGGCGCTTGATGAGCTCCACAGAATTGGAAAGTCCCCCGCCTACGGGCACGACAGAAGCGCCAACGATGTTGATCGTCATCGCGAGCGGGCCACTGACGATATCGATATAGACTTCAATAGTGCGTTCAGCCGCTGCGTCGCCGGCATTCCACGCCGCTATAATCGCAGTACTCGGCAAATCAACACCATGTAGGTGAGCGTGCAGTCTTTCCATGCCACGCGCCGCGCCCACTGCATCAACGCAACCTGTCTGGCCGCAGCCGCAGGCATAGCGCGGAATGGCAATGGGCGGATTACCCGCAAGCGTGGCGGAAACCGGGCCGTGGCCCCATTCGCCAGCAAAGCCGCCAGCACCTTCGTGAATCGTACCGTTGATAATTATGCCACCGCCGACGCCCGTGCCAAGGATGACACCGAAGACGACACGGTGACCGCGTCCAGCGCCGACGACTGCCTCAGAGAGTGCAAAGCAATCGGCGTCATTGGCGACGAGTACTGGCCTTTGCAGCTTCTCGCTGAGATCGGCAACGAATGTAC